>JAIBAF010000053.1 GCA_019695335.1 bacterium | reverse complement strand
TACAGTGGAAAATGTATATTCTGATTCCGGTGAATCCGTGACGATCGAATTGAATCCCGAAAAAAAACCACAAGAAAATATTGAGCGTTATTTTGCTCAGGCGAAGAAATTGAAAAATTCCGTTAAAAAAATCGCTGAACGCATCGATTTTGTTAATAAAGAAAACCGGATGATTCAGAAGCTCATCGAAACTTATTCCAATGAAGAAAAGATAGATTGGAAAGATTTTGCGAAGCAATACGAACGTTTTATCGAACTCGGGTGGATCAAGCGTAATAGCGCGGAACCCGCTAAAGTTGAAACAGCGCCGGTTTTCCGCGAGTTTCTTGTACACGGCAATTGGCGGGTATTTGTCGGGCAAAATGACGAAAAAAATGATGCGTTAACATTTAAATTCGCCAAAAAAGACGATTTATGGTTTCACGCGCGTGGCGTACCAGGTTCGCACGTCGTGCTTAAACGTGATGGCCGCAAAGATAATCCTTCCAAAGATGCTGTGGAAGCGGCGGCAGCGATCGCTGCATTTTTCAGCAAAGCGAAAACATCGTCGCTGGTTCCTGTTATTGTAGCTGAACGAAAATACGTTCGGAAACCAAAAGGCGCTAAACCCGGCACCGTGATCGTTGAAAGAGAGGATGTAGTCGTAGTGCCTCCAAAAGAGCCGACCGTTGCGCGTGAACACGACTGATTACTTCGATTTTTTCATTTGACAAGTGAATTGATTATATTATGTGCGAACCCTGTACGAAGGAGGGGTTATGCCATCTCAACTTACTCTCAAAACAACACTCCAGCGGCATGTTAAGGAAGGGGAGTTGTATCGTACGATCGAAGGTACCTCGATCGAATGTTTTGCATGTGGACATCGATGCACTATTCATGATGATCGCGATGGAATTTGCAAAATCCGATTTAACCGTGGCGGAAAATTATATGTTCCTTATGGCTATGTAGCCGGTATCCAACTCGATCCTATTGAGAAGAAGCCTTTTTTTCATGTTTTTCCAGGTCAACAAGCCATGAGCTTTGGCATGTTGGGTTGCGATCTTCATTGTGCTTACTGCCAAAACTGGATTACATCGCAAGCATTGAATGATCCTAATGCGGGATCGAACCCGGTAGCCATTGAACCGAAGCAAATTGTCAAGCTTGCCGTATCCCACAAAGCGAAAGTTCTCACCAGCACCTACAATGAACCGTTGATCACGTCCGAATGGGCAATGGAAATTTTCAAGGAAGGAAAAAAACAGGATTTGATTGGTTCATATGTTTCTAATGGCAATGCAACTCCTGAAGTGCTGGACTACATTCGTCCTTACGTTGATCTCTATAAAGTCGATCTGAAGAGTTTTAATGATAAAAACTATAGGAAACTCGGCACGAAGCTTCAGACGGTATTGGACAGTATTCGATGGATCTACGAACGGGGTTTCTGGCTCGAAATTGTGTCATTGATTATTCCGACGTTCAACGATTCGAATGATGAATTGCAGAAAATGGCGGAATTCATTGTTTCGATTTCGCCTGATATTCCATGGCATGTGACGGCTTTTCATCAGGATTATAAAATGACCGATCCGGATAATACACCGGCTCATACGTTACTGAAGGCTGTAGATATAGGACGAAAAGCAGGACTAAATTTTGTATATGCGGGCAATTTGCCGGGAAAAACTGAAAATACGGAAAACACGTATTGCCCGGAGTGCCGTGCGCTGCTGGTTGAAAGGATCGGTTTTAATGTGCTTAAGAATGTGATAGTAGATAATCGTTGTTATAAGTGTCAGCGAATTATTCCCGGAAGGTGGCAATAACGCATGCTGGATCAATTATCTATATATGAATTGATTGATGCTCTTGAACGCGTTCACGGAAAAATTCTAATTCCTGATGCTGATGTTCGCTGGCTTTGGGATAGTGTCAATCATCAATATGAAACGATCGGCGACCATGATCGCCAGCTTATTCAGCGGTGTTTTGAGACGGGGAACATGGAGACGGAAATACACAGCATTATTGATGATACGATTCGCAAACGATATGTCGAAGATATTTATATCCCAATTTTTCGAAACGAGAATGATGGTCGATTGATTCTTAAATTTTCTTTTGACATCACCGATAAAATTTTGGCATACGATCGTTTATCCGCAGAACGCGATAAACTGGCCGATATTACACAGAATTCTCCCGACGCGATCATTATGCTTGATGAGCACATGAAGATTATTTCGTGGAATAAAGGTGCTGAAGAAATTTTCGGTTATTCTCCGGATATGATGTTGCATCAACCGATGGATAAGCTTTTCAGCCCTGATGCGCTTTTTGTATCAACGCTACAATCCTTGGATAATACTCTGCCGCTGAATGATACGATCAAACACCAAATGACGCCTTGCATTACCCAAGCCGGGCACCACATTTTTTGTGAATTGACGCTGAGTTTTGTGACGGATGAACAACAGCGTTTACGCGAGACGGTGTTGATATTGCGCGATAAAACCAAACAGAAACAGTTAGAAGACGAGATCAAGCGTAATTTGGACAATATATCCAAGATCAATGAGATCAGTGCACTCATTCACGCCTCTCTTGAATTGGATGAGATTTTTAACATGATTCTGGTAGCCGTAACGGCAGGCCAGGGATTTCGTTTCAACAGGGGGTTTCTTTTTCTGATGAGTGACGATAAGTCGATTCTCGAAGGAAAAAAAGCGATCGGCCCTTCCGATCCACACGAGGCAGGTATTTTGTGGAATGAATTGGCACAGGGCCCTCAAACGTTGAAAGAAATTTTAACGACCTACAAAGCGGCTCACGACGGGCGGGATTTAAAAGTTAATCAATTGATTGCCGCTCTGCGTATTCCCGTCTCGGAAAAAAATCTGGATAAAGAATATCAGGCATTTTTCGACGCTATTCATAAACGCCATTCGATCTTAATTGCGCATGATAATACAGTGTATTTGACTCCGGCGATGAAAAAAATATTTGAAACGGATCATTTGGCAATTGTGCCGTTGTTGTCAAAGGATGGCGTACTCGGCGCGCTGGTGGTCGATAATTCGATTACAGGACGGCCGATAAGCGATCAGGATTTGGAAACGTTGAAAATTTTCGGCTATCAGATCAGCGCAGCTGTTGAAAATGCAATGCTGTATGAACGGCTTCGCAATAAAGTAGATGAATTGCAAGAAGCACACGGGTCGCTGCAAAAAAGCCAGGAGCGGTTGATTCGTTCCGAAAAATTGGCGGCCATTGGCGAATTGTCCGCGAAAATGGCGCATGAAATACGCAATCCGCTCGTTGCTATAGGTGGCTTTGCCCGCGCAATTCTTAATCGGCATCACGATGTATCCGATGAAGTCTATCTCAAAGTTATTGTCGATGAAACGATGCGATTGGAACGTATTCTCAATGATACATTGATGTATGCGCGTACAGCCCCTCTTGAGAAAAACCGTCAACCGGTCATTCCTGTAATTCACAATGCTCTGGCTTTGCTTCAGGACAAAATGCAGAAAAACAATATTCATGTTGAAACCTGTTTTGATGATCCTGCTATCGAATGCGAATTTGATTCAGGACAGTTGCAGCAAGCCTTGCTGAATGTATTGATCAATGCCATTGAGGCTATGCCGAATGGCGGAACCCTGTCGGTCAATTTATCCAAAAATGAAAATGGGATCGCGCTAAATATCATAGATAGCGGCGAAGGTATTCCCGAACACCAGTTGCCGAAAATTTTCGATCCGTTTTTTACGACGAAACAAAAAGGATCAGGTCTTGGTCTGGTTGTGGTTCAAGAAATTCTCGAACGTCACGGTATGGCGTACCAAGTAAAAAGCAACCAGCAACAAGGCACCACATTTTCTATCACTTTACCATCCTGACTTCCGCTTCATTTCATTTGCATGCATGAGCAAAAATGTGTATACTCTCGCCGTTTTTTAAACCCTACTTTCATGTAAAGGTACTAAGTTTTGGCGGATGGATCGCAGCGTACACGGAATCTGGTAAAGATTCTTGTTGTCATTTCTTTTGTTGGAATTTTGCTCGGGGCATCGTTCGTAGTCGCTTTTTATAAAATTGTTTTGTACAACGCGCCGACGGTTGAATTGGAAGCGTTGCCTCTGGACAAGAAATTGCGAATTACAATTCCGAAAGGCGCCAGTCTTTCGGATATTGCGCATATTCTTGAAGAAAGCGGCGTGATCGATAATTCGCGGACATTTGTCTATGCTGCAAAATATCTTGGAGCCGACCGGCATCTGAAAGCTGGGCAATATCTTTTACCGCTTCGGGGTTCTAATCACCAGATTCTGCGGATCCTTCAAAGCAGTACGCCTCAAAGTATTCGCGTTACGATTACCGAAGGGAAGAAAATGGAAGAAATCATCGAGGTATTGCAAGCGAAACTGCCGATTGATCGCACCATATTTGTTGCCGCAATACGCGATACGGGTCTTTGCCGCGAGCTTGGTGTTAAAGACACATCACTTTTCGGGTACATGATGCCGAACACTTATTTTTTTGATCCGGGTACAACAGAGAAGGAAATCATCCGCATCATGGTGCGCGAATTTACTGCGTTTTTTGATAAAGAGCTTAAACAGCGTGCGGCTACATTGCAAATGACGCCCAAACAGATCGTCACGTTGGCGTCGATCATTGAAGGCGAGACAGCTAACGAGGAAGAACGATATACGGTTTCGGCTGTCTACCACAATCGATTAAAAAATAACATGCTTCTGCAGGCGGATCCGACGATTCAGTTTATCATCAAAGATGGGCCACGCCGCCTGTATTTCAAAGATCTTGATATCGACAGTCCTTACAATACCTATAAATATTCCGGTCTACCTCCAGGTCCAATTAATAATCCTGGAAAGCCATCCATTCTCGCCGCTTTATATCCTGCAAGTGTAAACTATTTGTATATGGTTGCCGATGGTACTGGAAAACACAGATTTTCTCGTACGATGGAAGAACATTTGGAAGCCCGAAAACAACTCGATCATCTCCGACAAAGTATCAACCGATAGAATTTTAAATAGATCCTTTCTATACGTTATTTTCTATTTTTGTTAAAAAAAATTCAAAAAATAGAAAAAAAATTCATTTCTTCCCACTTTTGTAATAAAAAAATAAAAAAAATTTTTTTCTAAAAAATAAAAAAAGACTTGACAAGTTTTTTTAAGTTTCCCGCGAACCCGCTCTATTTAAGGCTTTGCAGACATTGATTTTAAGGTTTTGCAGCGCTCAAGCAAAAAAAAAGAAGCAAGGTTTTTCAAGGCTTTATCTCTAAATGCAGAATTTTGTTGACTTTCAAAACAAAAAAAGTTAAAATCGTAATGAGAGAAGGAAATGTCTCTCAGTTAATTAACTAAACGTTATACTCAGTGAAAGGAACATAAGTATGGCGACCAAAAAAGCTGGTTCGAAGAAATCTACTTCGAAAAAATCAGGCAAAAAAGGCGCGAAGAAATCATCCAAAAAATAATCCGATTAACGGATTATACTTACAGTAATTCCATCTGGATTACACAAGTAAGTTTGTGATGAGGAGGAAGTTACACACCCTCTTCGTTCTTCGTTCTTAAGCAGGCATCCATTGAATGGTTGCCTGCTTTTTTATTTATCGGGTTGCATGTTTCCTCGGCAGGAATTACTTTTGTTAGTAAAATTAGAACCAGTTTCGCTCATTGACTCCCATAAGAAAGTACAAGTGGATGAAAGCCTGGCTTCTCGTTCTGATAACTTTGAGTTCGACTATAGCAGCAGAAAAGGACTCACTGCAAACAGCTTCTGCTCAACACATTAATTCGTTTCAGTTGCCGGATTCAATGGAATTTTGTGGTGAACGAATTCCGATAGAAGTGAGTGATGTCCGGGAACGCCTAGAAGACGCCTACTATCTCGTACTCAGCACGGATTTTCGGATAATGCAAATGCTGAAACGGAGCCAGCGTTACTTTCCTGTGTTTGAAAAAATTCTAAAAGAGATGGACGTGCCGGATGATTTGAAATTTCTGGCCTGTGCCGAGAGCTCGCTTCGCATTGATGCATATTCGCATGCCGATGCCGGCGGTCTCTGGCAATTTATTCCTTCGACCGCTAAACTTTGGGGTTTACGTGTCGACAAAATCGTCGACGAAAGGTTTCACGTCGAAAAATCAACTCGCGCCGCAATTACGATGCTCAAAAGCCTTCGTGAACAATTTGGAAGTTGGAGCATGGCGGCAGCGGCGTATAACACCGGACAGGGAAACATCAATGAAGTGATTCGGATGCAACGGCAAAATGATTACTTCGAATCATTTTTAAATAAAGAAACGCGCAATTATATTTTTCATATTGTTGTTATCAAAGAATTACTTCAACATCCCGAGAAATACGGTTTTCAGTTTGATGACGAGGATTATTACGAACCATATGATACCGGTACGAAAACGATAACTGTGAAAGGTCCTATTAATGATCTTGGGAAATGGGCGATAGAGAACGGAACGACTTACAAGAAATTGAAACTACTCAATTATTGGATCATGAAATATGAGCTTCCCGCAGGGACATGGGAATTGATGCTTCCATCCGATGCCACACCGCTTGTTAATGTCAGCACAGTTCAAACCGATAGTACTACTCTAGCCCAGGTCATTACGTTGGATAGTGTGGTTGCCAGCAGTGATTCCCAACGGTTTTATATTGTTCATACGGTGCGCGAAGGAGATTATATGGAGAGGATTGCGCGCCAATACGGTGTCAGCGTTAAAGATATAATGACTTGGAATCTTCTGGCTTCGGATGCAACGGTTTTGAATAGCAAACTGCGAATTTATGTTCCAGCGGCAAAAAAAATATTTCATACAGTCAAAATCGGTGACAGTCTGATCAAAATTGCCGAGCAATACAAAGTATCGATCGATCAAATCAAACAATGGAATAATTTGTCCGGTGACGTGGCTGTGTTGGGAACAAACCTGACAATTTATATTGGAATGAATTGAAAAGAATAAAATAATGGAAAACAAAAAAGCTGCTTCATCAATTGAAGCAGCTTTTTTAGTTTCATAGCAACTAATTTATTTTACTTCCAGGTAGTTAACCATATCGAAGAAGATATAAAGTTCCGGATTTTGCATGATGTCGTTAACGCGCACTTCATAATGCAAATGCGGACCGGTAGATAAACCTGTGCTTCCGACTTCGGCAATTTTCTGATTCCGCTTTACGGCTTGGCCGCGACGAACATTGTAAGCGGAGAGGTGCCCGTATAAAGTTTTGATGCCATTACCGTGATCGACGATGATTGATTTACCGTAACCGCCTCTCCAGGTAACCGATTCGACGACTCCATCGGCCGTAACATATACCGGTGTTCCCCATCGTGCAGCAATGTCCAAGCCTGTATGCGATTTCCATGAACGGAAACTACGACGAACGCCAAAACGATCGGTTACGCGGCCTTTTTTGATGGGGCAAATCGAAGGGATGTAATTCAACTTATCTAAATTGGCATTGATTTTTTCATTCAAGTCAGCGTAGCTCTGTAATTCCAATTTAATATTGGTTTCCAATTTTTCGAGGCTCATAAGATTGCCACGGATCAGCCGATCAGCTTCGGATGAAATGAGATCAGGATTATAACTGAATTGAAAATCACTGCCGCCGATTCCAGCGTCTTTTAAAATTTCATCGACATCCGGTAGATTTGATATCAGTCGTAATTCGCTATCCTTGGCTCTAATGACGTCTACTTGCTTCATCAAATCGTTGATGCGGTCATTGGTTTCACTGATCTGATTTTTGAGGATTTGGTTTTCGGTGCTTAAGTCGGCAATGCGCTCGTCGCCTGTATAAGAAGAGAATAGAATCCCTATCGTAGTCATGAAGATAAACATGAGACTTAAGAAAGCGGACCCAAAAAAGATCAATCGATTGCGTGAGATAAGCAATTCACGCATTTCCGATTGGGTCTCGGGCAAGTATAGGATTCTAAACTTTTTGTCTTTCATAACCTTATCGACCATAACTAGAGATGCAACTCAACCGCAAGGTAAAAAATGCACCTTCCTGAGTCAAGCGTTTTTTTATGCTCTTTTCAGAGACAGATCTACGTAAAAAAATGAAAAAAGTGACACAAAATCATTGTTTTCTATTGCATTTATAGGGTGAAATAGATATTTTTTTTGCCGAAAGCATACTATGAAAACAAGTTTTCACATTGATCACCGGTTGAGGATTTCGTTGAGCCGGATCCACTATAAAAGTTTTTTGTAACGTAATTAACTTATGAAGGAGGAAAAGCGCGTTGGCAGCTTGGTCCATCGAGCAGTCCGAAAAGCTCTATAATGTAGAGCAATGGGGCGCAGGTTATTTTCACATCAACACAAAAGGTCACATAGCGGTCAGTCCCACCAAGGATCCCACCAAAGCCATTGATCTTCATACCGTCGTCGAAGATATTCGTAATCGAGGAATAGAATTGCCGGCCGTAGTGCGTTTCCAAGATATTTTACGCAGCCGCGTAAAGGAATTGAATGAGAGTTTCAGGAGCGCAATTGCCGAATACAATTATCAAGGCAAATATACCGGTGTTTTTCCAATCAAGGTTAATCAATTGCGCGAAGCGGTTGAAGAAATTTTAGATGCAGGAATCCCGTACGGATATGGCATTGAATGCGGAAGCAAACCGGAATTATATGTAGCACTTGCATTGATCGAAGATAAAGAAACTCCAATCATCGCCAATGGATACAAGGACGCGCAGTTCATCCGAATGGCTTTACTTGGCAAGCAATTAAAAAAGAACGTTATTCTGGTTGCCGAAAAATTGTCCGAACTTCGTTTGATTCTTCAGCAATCGCAAGAATTGGGAGTCGAACCCGCTATCGGTATTCGAGCCAAGTTGAGTACCAAAGGCACAGGCAAGTGGGAAGCTTCCAGCGGCGATCAATCCAAATTCGGTTTGTCAACTCCGGAGATGATAGAAGCGATTGAATTGCTCAAGCAGTACAATCTGGAACATGCTTTTAAATTGCTTCATTTTCATATCGGTTCGCAAATTCCTGATATCCGTACGATTAAGGCAGCCGTAAAAGAAGCGGCACGTATTTATGTAAGCGCCCATAAAATGGGCGTTCCGATCCAATATATGGATGTCGGTGGCGGACTTGGCGTTGATTACGATGGTTCCCGAACGCCATTCCAAAGCAGTATGAATTATACTATGCAGGAATATGCGAATGACGTGGTCTATACTATTCTAGAAGTCTGCAATAGCGAAGAAGTGCCGCATCCGAACATCGTTTCTGAAAGCGGAAGAGCGATTGTCGCGCATCACTCGGTCTTGATTTTGGAGATTTTTGGCAATATTGAAAAAGGCTATCCGCAGCGGAAACTTGATTACACACCCTCCGATCCGGATATCATCCAAGAGATGCTTGATCTGCGTCATCAACTTCATAAAAAGAATACTAACTATCTTGAAGTGTATCACGATGCTGTCCAACGCAGAGAAGAATCGCAATCGTTATTCAATCTTGGATACCTTACGCTAATCGAAAAAGCAAAAGTTGAAAGTTTGTTCTGGGAAATATCGAATATTATTCGTGAATATACACGTAATATGGAGTCGATTCCGGAAGAACTGATGGATCTCGAGCCGAAACTGGCCGATCAGTATTTATGTAATTTTTCGATCTTTCAATCGCTGCTCGACCACTGGGCTATCGATCATTTATTCCCAATTGTACCGATTCACCGGTTGAGTGAAGAGCCCAGCAAACGTGCAACATTAGTTGATATAACGTGTGATTCAGACGGCAAGATCGGTAAATTCATCGATTTGAAAGATATCAAAGATCGTCTTGAACTGCACCCGCTCAATGGGCAACCGTATTATCTCGGAATTTTTTTGCTAGGGGCGTACCAGGACATTATGGGAGATTTGCATAATCTTTTCGGCCGCGTAAATGAAGTGCATGTTTTCATGGATGATGAGGAGCCTGAAGATTATTACGTCGAGGAAATTATTCCAGGTTCGAATGTCGGGCAAGTATTGTCGTTGGTGCAATACAATGAAAATGAGATCATCAAGTTAATCAAGAAGACAGTAGATCAACGCATCAAAGAAGGCATTATCAAACCGAGTGAAGGCGTGAGGCTTCTTGACATGTATGAATTGGGAATGAAAGATTATACGTATTTGCAGTTCAAGCCCAACGGGGCAGTCCAGAATAAATAACATCGCATGCGCAAAAACATACCGATTCTTTTTATTCTTACGATCGTTCTCTTTTATTTTAGTTTCCCTCCATTTCCAACCGGTTTTTTATCGTACTTTGTACTTATCCCTTTTTTCCTGTTGTTAGAATTGAATGCATTCCAAAGCGGTTTCAGAACGGGATACTTGCTTGGATTGTTTGCTACCGGAGCTTTTCTTTCGTGGCTGAATATGAATTCAGGGGCAACGCAAATGCAAGCGACCGGTATGTATCTTGGTTCAATTATGTACTTAGCATGCTGGTGGGGATTATTTGCTGTTTTGCAGAATTATTTTTGCCGTCGATTCGGTCTCAATGGTTTTTGGGCGGCTCCTTTCCTTTGGACGGCTTTTGATTTTTTGCAATCGTTTAGTGATTTGCGTTTTACGCTGCATTCATTGGCCACCACTCAAACGTACTACATGCCGTTTATTCAATTCATTGAATATACCGGCATGTTTGGGATTACATTCTGGGTTGTAACTTTAAACGTTTTTTTCTTTTTCATTTATAAACGTATTACCACGATCAACGAAAAAATTCCAAAGATAAAATATCTCTTAATTGGAATTGCGGTCGTTTTTTTAATTCCGGCTGTTCATGGTTTGTGGACGCTGAAGAAATCAGAAGGGGACAATGTGCGGATTGTCCGTTGTGCGGTGGTGCAGCCTAATATCGAGCCCAATCAGAAATGGCTGGAAAGAGATTTTGCTTTTTCAAAAGTGATGGAGCAAATGCAAACAGTGCGAGAGCACACAGTGGATATGGTTGTCTGGCCAGAGACTGCGATCCCTAACCGGCTTCGTTATGACCGGAAAAGATTCGAAACGGTTCGCGATGAGCTGAAGCTACAATGGACGCCGCTGATTACGGGAATTCCTGACCGTACTCTGATCGATGACGAACAGGGGAAAACGATTTCCAGGAGCCGCAACGCCATTTTTCTTCTTAGGCCGGATACATCGTCGATACAATTTTATTATAAAATGCAATTAGTGTTGTTTGGTGAATATGTTCCGGAATACTTGCACTTTATTCAAAATATAGCAATGGATATTGGCGACTTCGGATATTTACCGGGCGATGAGCATAAAGTTTTTGAACTGCCATTATACAATGAAAAAAAACAAACGGATTCGGTTGCCTTTGCCGGGGTCATTTGCCTGGAGTCGATATTTCCCGATTTTGTCAGGCAATTTATGCTACGCGGTGCGCGCTTTTTAGTCATTGTAACGAACGATGCATGGTATGACGGGACATTCGAGCCGGTCCAGCACGCGCAATGCGCAGTGTTACGTGCGATAGAAAACCGGATCAGCATCGCGAGGGCAGCTAATTCAGGAGTTTCATCGATCATCGATCCATATGGCCGCGTACTACAACAAACTCAAAACGGAACGGATGATGTTTTGTTCGGTGATATCAGTATTATCGATCGGCCTACATTATTTTTGCGTTATGGTAACTGGTTCGGCTGGACAATGATAATAGTTGTCATGTCGGGTATTCTGGTTGTAAAAATCCGCTATTAGTCCTTCCACCGTTTTCATTGTTTCATAATACGTTCTTTTTGCATATTTTCTGCGCATGACGGAAAAAACATTTTTTATTTCAGACAGTCATTTGGCTTCGCCATCTGATTCGGATGAGAAAAACAAATACGCACGTTTGAATTCGTTTTTTAAGATGGTTGCTGCCCATAAGGCTTGCCTTTACATCCTTGGTGATTATTTTGATTTTTTCTATGAATACCGCACCGTTATTCCAAAGCAATGTGTACACGGTTTATTTCTCCTGCAAAAATTAAGGGAAGCCGGTGTCGTCATTCACTATCTTACCGGAAATCATGATCACTGGATGGACAATTTTTTAAAAGATGAGATGGACATTCATGTCTATCACCAACCGTTATCTATCGAACTGGGATCTAAAAAAATTTTGTTACTCCACGGCGATGGCCTTTCAGAATTAGATCGTTCTTACCGATGGATGCGCCGCGTGTTACGACATCCTGTTAATCGCTTCTTCTTCCGTTTACTTCATCCCGATGCGGGGATTGCTCTGGCCAATCGCCTTTCCCATGCGAGTAAACAGCAGGATAAAAATTATGAAAAATACGTCAACGACCGGAGTTTCTTCAATTACATTGAAAAAAAATTTTCAGAAGGATTTGACGCCGTGTTAATGGGACATCATCATTTGCCCAAAGAAGAAATAATGCACGATAAAGTTTATATCAATCTGGGTGACTGGGTTCGTCACAGCAGTTATGCTGAATGGAACGACGGGCATTTGTCGCTCAAACATTGGGTACTACAGTGAAACGATTATTGCTGATTCTTTTGGTTTTGTATGCGGAAAAAATTTCCGCACAAGATCTTCCATCACAGAATTTGAAGACGTATTTTCACACCTTGAAAGATTGGTTGAGGGATACTGTGCGGGTTCGCGAACAAATGCATTCGACAGATCATGTAATGGATAAAATATTTGATTGGGATGAAATCACACGGCGTACATTTGAAGATAATTGGGGCAATATTTCCAAAACATGGCAAAAACGGCTAACGGACGCGATTCGTTTTAAAATTATCCGTGACGGTTCAGAGTGGATGCTACGATTTCATAAGCAAATCAATGAAAAAAATTTACGATGGTCCGAAGAAGAAGTGAATGAGCCTAGAGCCAAAATAAGTCTGGATATTTTGCTCAATGGTGAGATCACCAGGGTTAATTTTCGACTCCAATCGAACGATGAGTCGTGGAAAATATACGATATTCGAACAGAAAACTTCCGATTAATTAAAACCTATCTGAACGTTTTTAATATGATGCTCAACGAAGGTTACAATAACGAATATGTCGAGACACGAATCGACCAATCCGATTCACTGATTATTGATGACTTTAATTCTAATGAAGCTGAAGATTATCCGAAATCGTGGGGCTGGCGCAAAAAAGATGACCCGATCATGAGTCGTTCATCTAAGTTGTACCATATTCAAGAAGAAGATCAAAATTTATATTTATCCGGCAAATCTCAGACTCAGCCTGTGATTTTGGTCAAACCTTTCAGTTACAATCTCAAAGAGTTTCCGGTGCTTACATGGCAATGGCGCGTTAAATCGCTTCCAAAATACAGCGGTAAAGGTGCCGATCGCATGGCGGCCGTAACGGTGATTTTTTATCAAAATTGGATCGGTGTACCTATCACACTGAGTTATGTCTGGAGTACCGTAACCGCACCATGTACTATTCTGAGTCAGGATGATTTTTTTTATACATCGTACTCCATCGTTTTGCGTTCAAGTGAAGACAAGGTTGGGGAATGGATAACTGAGGAAGTAAATCCATATGAAGATTATCGGCGTATTTTCGGAGAATATCCGCCTGAACAAACCATTGGCATTTCGGTTCTAAATGACCCGCAATCGTCGGGAATACTTTCAGCCGTCGATTATGATAATTTTGTCGCACGTACAACAGCCGATAGTTTGTCATGTTTGCGTTAAGTGATTATTGATCGCATTAATGCACCAATTGTTTAATTAACTGTCACTGAGCAGGAGTGAGATATGAAATCTGTATTATTGATTTTATTACTTTGTTTTGTAGCATGCGGTAAAACCGGGACCCATAAAAAAGAAGAAGTAGCCGCCGATGATGTCAATGCCGTTGCCAGAGGAGCTACGGAAATGAAAGTAGATGAAATGTCCGGTGGGGAGCAGCAACGACAGTTAATGGCCAAGCAGGTGAACCAATCGATTCCAAAAGCCAGGATGATTATTAAAATAGCTGACTTGGCAATGGAGATCGATAAATACGATGAAGCAATGACCCAAATTCAAATGCTTACAGAACAAGCCGGCGGCTATATTTCGAATTCAATTACAGAAATTCCATATGAAAATGTGAAACGTGGTACAGTAAATATCCGGATCCCGGCTGTTAAATTTGAGTCAGTGGCTGGAGAACTAAAAAAGTTAGCAAAAAAAATAGAGAGCGAAGGGGTTCGCGGCGAAGATGTGACCGAAGAATTCTACGATCTTGAGGCACGCCTTGAAAACAAGCGAAGAACAGAGAAACGCTTTCAGGAAATCTTAAGATCAGCCAATACCGTCAAAGAAATATTGGATGTTGAGCGGGAAATCTCCAACGTACGCGAGGAAATCGATCGGTTTGAAGGCCGTAAGAAATTTTTGCTCGATCAGACCGGCATGTCGACGATTAATCTCACGATTCACGAACCTTATCCGCTGACCGTCAGCAGCAGTGGTGGGTTTTGGGCAACAATCGGTGAAGGATTTGAAGACGGTTTTAGCGGGTTTGCCGTAACCTTAAGCGGACTGATAACTTTTTTGATTGCAGGAATTCCAGTGTTTGCCGCCATTTTTATAGTGGTTTTTATTTTGGTTAAATGGTACCGGCGTTCCAAAACGAAACACCAGGCTGAAAAAAAGAGCTGATAAAACACGGCCTTTTGGAATGGACATTTTTTTTATTTTAATATTGCAATTCAAAACCCCATTCTCTATATTCCAACCCCTAAAAATAAATAACTTAACTGCGCGTGCGCATGCGTATAACCAACCCTCGCTTACCCGAGGCCAAAAATAGGAGATTTGTAAAGGCCATGTGCGATTTGCTTTGCGGCGAATAAGTCTTTGCAAAAAGTAAATGTAATGTCAGAAGTTAAAACAAACCTCCGTCGTGATTACGGAAAAAAAGTAATGCCGTATTCGCAATTCAAAGATACCCAAGGCGAATACGATGATCAGGAATTTACAGAATATAAGTCGATGTACGAAAAAACCTTGAGCGAGATTACTCAGGGTGAAATCGTCAAGGGACGCATCATTAATATAGGCGAAAAAGAAGTTAAAGTTGATATTGGTTTTAAAAGTGAAGGCGTTATTCCCACCAGTGAGTTCGGTGAACAAATTTCCAGTTACAAAATCGGCCAGGACATCGAAGTATTTCTGGACAATATTGAAGACAAAGACGGACAAATCATTCTTTCGCATAAAAAAGCCGATTTCATGCGCGTATGGGAAAGAATTACGCGTATTCATGAGAGCGGTGATGTCGTATCCGGTACGATCACTAAACGGATTAAAGGCGGCATGGTGGTCAACGTCATGGGCATTGATTGCTTTTTACCGGGTTCGCAGATCGATGTGAAACCTATTCGCGATTTTGATGCTTACGTCGGCCGGGAAATGCAATTTAAAGTGGTCAAGTTGAATAACTTGCGTAAAAATGTTGTCGTCAGTAGCCGTGCCTTGATTGAAGAGTCAACCAAGGGACAGCGTGAACGTATTTTGGCCGAGCTTCAGAAAGGTCAAGTATTGGACGGCACGGTTAAAAATATTACTGATTTCGGCGCGTTTATCGACCTCGGTGGAGTCGACGGGTTATTGCACATTACGGATATGTCATGGGGGCGCGTTAAACATCCTTCCGAAATTGTCAGACTTGATGAAAAAGTTAAGGTCATGGTCATTGATTTCAATGAACAGAAAGACCGGATTTCTCTCGGTATGAAGCAAATGCAGCCTGAGCCGTGGGTTGAAGCTTCTAAAAAATATCCGATCAGTACGATGGTAACCGGAAAGATTGTTTCCATTACCGATTACGGCGCTTTTATTGAAATTGAAAAAGGTATCGAAGGTTTGATTCACATTTCGGAAATGTCATGGAATCAAACAGTCAAACATCCATCGCAAATGTTTACCATCGGTGATGAAGTCACCGCTGAAGTTGTCAGCATCGTTCCTGAAGAACGTAAGATTTCGCTCTCCATCAAAAAATTACAAAACGATCCATGGGAAAATGTTGAAAGCAAGTATTCATTAGGCAGCAAGCATACCGGTAAAGTTCGCAACCTGACGAATTTCGGAGTATTTGTCGAGCTGGAACCCGGGATTGACGGTTTAGTCCACATTTCGGATTTATCATGGACGCGTAAAGTCCGTAATCCGAATGAAATTGTGAAAAAAGGTGATGATATCGATGTAGTGATCATGGGCATTGATAAAGACAATCGCCGTATTTCGATGAGCCATAAGCATATTACAGAAAATCCATGGGACGGATTTATGGAAGCTTATGCTCCCGGGACTGAAACAACCGGTAAGGTTATGCGATCAATTGAAAAAGGTCTGATCGTTGAACTTCCTTTGGGCGTCGAAGGATTTATTCCGACTTCCCATTTACCGAAAACGGACAAAAAAGATGCCTTGAATGAAGGTACTGAGCTCCAATTAGTTGTTATTGAATTCGATAAAGAGAACAAAAAGATCGTGTTGTCTTCGACTGAAATGGAGAAGAAAAAAGAATCAAAAATCGTCGAAGAATATAATCAATCACAGCAAAGCGCAGAAACAGCACAATAGCTCAGAGTAAATGTAAGTATACATTGGGTTGAACAGTAGATGCTGTTCAACCCTTTTTTATTAGGTTAAGCGAATGCACGATTTACTAATGCATGAATATGAATGCTGGAGTTTCGGACATCCACATGTAGCTGGTGTTGATGAGGCCGGTCGAGGCCCTTTAGCTGGACCGGTGGTCGTGGCCGGGGCGATCTTTGAAAAAGATGTGATCATCGACGGTGTGACCGATTCGAAACAATTGACCGAATCTGAGCGAGAAGAGTTTTTTGAAATTATTCAGCAACGGGCTTTGGCATTTCATATTGAAATTATCGATCACTCCCAGATTGATAAAATTAATATTCTACAAGCGTCGCTGTTAGGGATGCGTCGATGCGTAGAAAAAATGCACATTCAACCTGATTTTGTTTTAATAGACGGGAATATGGAAGCATTTCCCAAATCACATTATTACGGTACGCGACAAAAGGCCATTGTTAAAGGAGATTCAAAAAGCTTTACCATCGCCGCTGCATCCATTTTAGCTAAAGTAACGCGTGACCGGTTAATGGTGGAGTACGATAAAATATTTCCACAATACGGTTTTGCCAAGCACAAAGGTTATCCGACTCCGGAGCATATTGAGGCGATCAAGAAACACGGGCTATCGACGATTCATAGAAAGACTTTTTGCGCTGGTATTTTGAATGTACAATTCGGACTTTTTTAATGTAAAGTTTTAAGAAACTCTTCAAGAGCTTTATTAAATTCTGCAGGTTTTTCCATCATAGCCATATGGCCAGCTCCTTCCATTTTTATCAATTGTGATTTAGGTAATAAATTGGCCATCCACTCCGATTTTTCCTGAGGAACCAGTACATCGTCATTTCCGGAGATAATCAAAGCGGGGATAGTAATAGCTGGCAACAGTGGCTCGTGGCTTTTCCTGTTTGCCATAGCCTGTAATGCTGACGCTACGCCCTCAATGGAAGCAGTGTCAATGATACGTTTTAATTTTTGAGATAATTCAGGACGTGATTTGAAATTATCCGGTGCGAGGAGTTTTTCTGACATTGATGTTTTGATAAAGTCTAATCCTTCTGATTGCACGCGTTCGATCGTTTTAAATCGATTGGTTCGCGCTTCTCCCAAATCGGAACCTGCCTGCGTACAGATTAAACCTAAGCCCGCAAGTCTCTGTGAATAACGTTCAGCCAGTGAGAGAAGAATGTAACCACCCATCGAGTGTCCAAGTATAACGGCTTGTTCGATCTTTCGGTCATCCAAAATACTGACAATTCCGTCGGCATAGGATTCAATAGCGAAATTATTTTGCAGTGAGGACTGGCCAAAACCTGGGAGATCGGGTACTATGAGGCGGTATCGTTCGGCTAGCGAAAACTGATTTTCCCATATCGTATGGTTCAGCGGGTACCCGTGAATCATTACAATCGCTAGTCCCGATCCTCTTTCAAATACGTAGAGCATATGAAGAAATTGCTAGTAGGCTTTGCCGATGATCACCTGAATGTCCGTTTCTTTACCGGTGACTATACATCGGCCTTTTTCACCGCTCTGATCAAACGGTATGCAACGAACAGTTGCTTTCATTTCATCTTTTAATCGTGTCTCGTCTTCACGCGATCCTGCCCAAAAACATTGCACAAAACCAGCATCATCTTCCATGTGTTTTTTCAATTCATCGAAAGACACTACTTTAAAAGTATGATCATCGCGAAATTTCTTAGCTCGATCAAATAAATTCTTTTGAATTTCATTCAATAACGACGGAATCTTAACCGAAATTTCATCTAATTTTATTGTGATTTTATCAGTTTTTTCGGTTTTATCACGGCGTGCGCACACAACTTGATTCGCGGCAAGGTCTTTGGGGCCGAGTTCCATTCGGATTGGTATACCTTTCAATTCCCATTCATTAAATTTCCATCCTGGGCGATATTGCTCGCGATCGTCAATGTGAACACGAATATTTTTTTCATTTAATTGTGTTTTAATTTTTCGAGCCGCCTCAACTGTTTGTTGTTTTTCCGTATCGTCTTTGAAAATCGGAATAATGACTACTTGAGTTGGTGCAAGTTTCGGTGGTAAAACCAAGCCATTGTCGTCGCTATGTGCCATGATCAAGGCGCCGATCAAGCGGGTACTGACGCCCCAACTCGTAGCCCAGACATATTGTAATTCTTTATTGGCATCTTGAAATTTCACGTCAAATGCTTTGGCAAAATTTTCGCCTAAATTATGGGAAGTTCCTGCCTGGAGGGCTTTTTTATCCTGCATCATGGCCTCGATACAATAGGTATGCAGGGCGCCGGCAAATTTTTCCGAATCGGTTTTTTTGCCGTGAAAGACCGGCATGGCCATATATTCTTCGGCAAATGTTTTGTAGACATTGAGCATGCGCACTGTTTCTTCCTCAGCATCATCGTATGTTGCATGGGCAGTATGTCCTTCTTGCCAGAGAAATTCTGTCGTCCGAAGAAACAAGCGCGTCCGCATTTCCCAACGTACAACATTGGCCCATTGATTAATCAAAATCGGCAAGTCGCGGTAAGATTGAATCCATTTTTGGTACATACTCCAGATAATTGTCTCAGATGTTGGCCGGATATATAAATTTTCCTCCAGTTTTTTCCCGCCTCCATGCGTGACGACGGCGCATTCCGGTGAAAAACCTTCAACGTGTTCTTTTTCTTTATTCATAAAACTTTCCGGTATAAAGAGCGGAAAATACGCGTTGACATGGCCGGTTTCTTTAAACATCTTGTCCAATGCTTGTTGAATATGTTCCCAAATAGCATAGCCATTCGGACGAATAACCATACATCCTTTGACAGGCGCATAATCGGCTAACTGGGCTTGCACAATAATGTCAATATACCACTGTGAGTAATCTTCAGATCGTTTAGTAATTTTTTCTGCCATTGATTTACCTCGTTGGAAATAATTTCAGCATTTACGAATGACGCGCAACATAACAAAAAAAGTTTTAGAAAACAAGGCATGAACAAAAAAACCCATGCGATGCATGAGTTTAGAAGTACGCCCGGCGGGGGTCGAACCTGCAACCTTTGGCTCCGGAGGCCAACGCTCTATCCATTGAGCTACGGGCGCATTTAAAATGCATTACAAAGGTATGTATTCTTTGCTATATTTTCAATAGTATAATTGGCCTTTTCTGAGTATCTAGGTGCCTATCGTCTGGTCGATGTGGACTACAATGGAGCAATGGGCTATCATGAATCACAAATCGGTATGATTGAAATCCCTAAACAATTCAAGCTTAATAAAAATTATCCAAATCCCTTTAATCCATCCACTAAAATTGATTATGAATTACCACAAAATTCAAAGGTATTGCTTGAAGTTTATAATATACTAGGGCAAAAGGTTAAAACTCTTGTAGATGGAGTGATTCCATTTGGTTTTCATCAGGTTATTTGGGATGGTCATGACGATCATCAGAGTTCTGTAGCAAGCGGTGTCTACATGTATCGTATGATGGCTTCCGGCCTTTCCGATAAACAAAGGTTCCAAAAAACACAAAAAATGATTTTAGTGAAATAATATTGAATAGAAAGGGGCAACCGATTTGAGTTGCCCTTTTTTCATCTATTTATGTAAATCAAATGTAATTTTGCTTTTTTTGATTGTTTTTACGGTTGTTGCTTATTATCTGATGTGTTTTTTTAAAACACATGAAATCTTGCGTAGCATCAAAAAAATACATATATTGAGTATATTCAATAAAGTCACGCAATGCTGGACCTCGACCCAGGAAAGGCATATCCTTTCAAATCTCCCTAAATATAGTCGTATCGACGCAACACTCAGTATCAGTATTGTGTACCTTTGGTACAACAGTTTCATTGTGAAACAATGGAACTAAAAATTTTGTTATGTTTTATCGTAGTTTGTGTCAATTTCTAGAAAGGATAGAAATGGCACAAAGGTTGTATGTAACCCTATCACAAGCCTTTTTTAAATAAGGCTATTGAGGAGTATATATGATGGCAGAAATCGGATCAGACGTCGGTCTGAATACGAACGTGAATGTCGGTAATAAAGTTTTTCACGTTCAAACGGCGACTCTCAATCACAAAAACATAGTTAAGTCAGAGATATACGAACATGGTAAAATCCTGACTGTTTTTGAATATTCGTTTGAGGAGTTAGGCCTATCTAATAATTCTCGTCACGAAGAACTACGGCAGCTTGTTTCTGAGATTCACCAGGAAAAAATCGGTGATATCGAGATGCTGTTCGATATGTCACAAAAAATTCGAACCGTCAAACATTCCGTGTCGAATAACAAAATGGGCTTGGTTTTTCTCAACTGGAACATGTTGAAAGAAGCCATCGAAGAATTTGAATTGGCCATAACACACGACGCCAATTATGTCGATGCGTATAATAACATGGGCCGCGCGTATATTGAAATGGGAGAATATTCTAAAGCGCTGGAATCTTTGAAAAAAGCCAATAGCATCAATGCCAATTACCCGGATGTACACAATAATCTTGGTGTTGCTTATATGGAAAGCGGCGAGTATGATTTAGCTTTTGCTGAATTTAATGATGCCGTGCGTATTAATGAAAAATTTTACGAGGCTTATATCAATACAGCTTTGGCTTTGATCCGATATGCTAAAAATGCCGAAGAAGGATATGAAAATTCTCCGAAATTTTATGAGCAATTACTCAAGAATATCAAAACAGCATTTGAAATTTTATCCGGTGAAAATATCCAGGCGTATCAGCGTATTTACAAATCGATTCAACTGAAACAATACGAAGTTGCGGCTTTTCTTTTGGTGGATCTGAAAAAGCACATGCACCGCGAGCGCAGCATAGTCAATATTACGGATTTATTTTATTTAAAATTTATGTTTGGAGGAGAAGGGAAAAACGATTCGACGATCTTTCGGTACGAGCGGCTTTTACAAGAACGCCTGAAGCACACACCGCAATACGCCGATCTTCATAATTCCCTAGGAATCCTGCATATTATTCAATGCCGTAATTTCTTTCTGAAAGCCATAGAAGATTTTAAACATGCCATAGAAATCAACTCCAAATATGATGGTGCACGAAAAAATCTGAAATTGGCTGAAAATGACGGTCGTGGATTCCTGATTTTGCTTCGTGCTATCTTAAAATAATGCCTATCGGAGTTCTTCCATTTCGATACAATTCTGCGTTTTTAGAAAGGCATGCCATAGTGTGCCTTTTAAGAAGTTTCCTTGCGCACACGAATGTTTTTTTCTATATTGTTTTACATGAGGTTACTGTATGCTTGCCCAACCCAGACGACCACTCTAAAGGCAGGCATTGTCAAAAGAGACCCGAAATCCTTATTGAACTAAATGCAGTTTTCATTGTTTTGATTATCTTGAACAATTCAAGTAGGTTTTCATGAAGAACGTGTACTTGACCTTGCCGTTACTTTTCATGCTATCAGTGTCTGTCGTTCATGCTCAAAGTACGCGCACATTTACAGTAAATCCGTCGACTGTGACTACCGGCCATTCGGAAGCATTATCGGTGATGCTTACTAATGCCGCAGGACGTGCAGACCGGATTGAATTCAATTTTTCAGATTTGACAGACAAACTCACTATCGAGTCTATCAAAAAAATTTCAGGAACGTCAGAGTCAGTCATCTGGATAACGTCCGATTCTATACGTTTTACAAAAAAAATTCCTCAAACAGCATGGCTGCATTATCAAGACCAACATGCGATAATTATCCTGGCTGAAGCCCTTTTGCAAGGTGAACGATTGCAATTAAATGTACGTTGTGCTGTCGCGGATGCGGTGAATGATTCGAGCGGCGTCTCATCGATCAACACGTTATCAATCAAACTTTATGATACTGCCTCACCGGGCTCATTTTCAGAATACCTTCCATCACAACCTGTTATTATCAGCAAAAAGGCCAAAAAGGATTGATGCGATACCGAATTATTTATAGTTGGTTCATGATCCTTGCGGGGACTGTGTGGTTCAGTGTGTCTTCAGTGATGGCCGACCAGGGCAATACGGGTGGACGTTATCGTTGGACCGATAGTGATTCCTCGTCGCTTCGTATCACACCGAATTGGGTGTCGATCCTCGACGGAACACAAATTTTTCTTACTGACGATGATACAAGTGGGTTTATCAATATAGGTTTTCCTTTTACATTTTTTGATACGACTGTTTCACGCCTTGTGATCAGTTCTAACGGCTTTATTAGTTTTGATTCTCTCGCGAGTTCTTATCCTACCCATGATTCATTGCAATCATCTGACCCAAATAATATCATTGCCGCTTATTGGGATAGTTTAGCTCCTGCTGGCGTTGGCATTTCACGGGTACTTTACAAAACGATCGGAACCGCACCTCACCGGCAATTTATTGTAACGTGGATGAATTTCGATAAAGCGGATCAGGCTGGTACACAGTTGCTGACGTTTCAGATTATTTTATACGAAACTACTAACATGATCCGGATTCAATATGAACAATTGTCCGGAATTGCCCCAGCCTCATCCGGTGGTCGCGCAACTGTAGGGATCAAGGAAAAAAATGGCAACGGATTAATCTACAGTTTTAATGCAGATTCTCTTAAAAATAATTTTGCTATTCTTTTTCATACTAATAATAACTCGACTGCGGATGCGCAGATCACGCCTTCAAGTGCAATTACTAATACTAATCTGACGACATTTGTCTATCGCATTCAGACGACGAGTCCGGCAGATTCAATGAGCCGGTTCGATTCTGTCCTGATTTATAATCCATTTACCGACAAAGCGATGACTGTGACAGATATTGTTGTTGACGGAACTTCACAGTTTTTTACAAACAGCAATTCACGTCCATCGGATTATGGCTTTTCGACATGGAGTTATAATTCAAGCACAGATACCTTGAGCATACGAACAGCGCCACTTGGCATCAAAGATTCTATTACGATAACGTTTCTATTGGATGTCCGTGACACGCTTGGAGTATTTACATTTCCTTCGCACATTGTGTCGCCGTTTGTTAGTTCTGCACGGATTGCAACTGGTGGTGGGACTGTGCGCGATGTAACGGTGGTTCCGGACACGTTGGAATATATTGTTCTACGTTGGGCGGATCAATCGACGGCAGGGGACTCAACAATCGGTGCGGACGATTCCATAAGGGTATTTGCTTACGGCTAT
Organism: bacterium; assembly: GCA_019695335.1. Classification (NCBI taxonomy): domain Bacteria; species bacterium. The sequence continues at coordinate 2,052 of JAIBAF010000053.1, read as the reverse complement.
GACCGTAACGATAATTTTCTTCGTAATGTCAAAGTCAACTGGCGTGTGAGCGGAACGAACGGTTTTCTCAACGCCGATTCACTTATTATCGATAGTACTACATTCCATGCGTCGACGATTGGTTCTGGATTTATTGTAGCCGATACGGCAGGATTCAGTGATCAAACCGGATTGATTACAGTTGTGCCCGGCAACGACACATCGTCTGTTGTGATTAGAACTGCTCCGGGTGGTGCAGGAGCACGATGGGATACTATTGCAGTGACGATGCCGACGGATAGTTCGTTATCGCTTTACGCGGCCGGTTATGATGGTGATGGCAATTATATCGGAGACATTTTTGTTTATTGGGACAGTGTTTTTGTAGGGACGCGCGGTATTTCAAATTTTAACGATACGATTGCAAAAAATATTATTTATACGCCGACGACAACCGGGCGCGGACGTATTGAAGTTTTTTATGCCGGACAGAATTTGCGTGACACGACGGGCATTATTACGGTAGTAGTTGGTGATACTTCGGAAATCCGAATTGTCAATTCACGTGGCAGTGGCGCTACGGCTGTTGGCGCATTATCTAGAACAACTGACGATACGGTGTTAGTCTATGCTGCGGCTTATGACATAAAAAATAATTTTATCGGAAATCCGATTGTAACTTGGGGTGTTACTGGCGGTATTGGAACTTTACGTGCCACGAATCTTGATAGTACAATATTAGATCTATCTCTGGTTGGTAATGGTATAATTACCGCTACATATGGATCTTTTACCGATCAAACAGGTTTGATTACTGTTACGCATGGTGACACAAGTTTTATTGCATTGCGGACAGCTGCCAATGGTGGTGGTGCTCGTGCGGATACGTTGACATTTAATCTGCGCGCCGACAGTCAATTGGTGATTTATGGTGCAGCGTATGATGCGGACAGTAACTTGATCAGCAATGCAGCCATTGGTTACGACAGTATATGGATCGGAACAGGATTGGCTGGATTTGTTGCCGACTCAGGATTGAGTGTTACTTATAATCCCACGTCCCCTGGCACTGGCCGCATCGAGGGACATTTCAGAGATGTGAGCAAAGGAGTCATATTAAGAGATACAACGGGCTTAATTAGTGTAGCTGTTGGCGACACGGCAACATTGACAGTGGAAACACTACGAAATGGTAATGGTGTGGTGTATGGGCCCGCGGTGACTGATGCTGATAGCGTCGTGACTTTGTTTGCAGTCTTGAGAGATGCGGAAGGTAATTACATCGGAACGATTCCATCATCGTGGAGTATTTCCGGAGGAATTGGTGACACAATAGGCGTACCGACATTTGATAGCGCGCGCTTTGCGTTTAATACAATCGGTAGCGGACAAATTACTGCCCGTGCAGGATTATTTGTAGGCTCGACAGGGGCAATTACTGTATTACCTGGAATTATAAATAGTATTGTAATACGCACGGATACGTTGAATCAAGGCATTGCGTTTGGAAATCTAACGATGAGCGTTGGCGACAGCGTACTTCTGTATTCAGCAGCATACGACAGCAATGGAAATTTTGTAAGAAATATTGAAGGCACTTTCCATGTGAACGGAAGTTTGCAACTTAGTACGATCAATTATCTCTATAGTCCAGATTCAAGTGTAGTGAAATTCAAACCGACAACTGCGGGTGTTGGCAAAATTATCGACTCAACTAATTTTGGTGGCTTTCAAGATTCGAGCGGGGTGATCACGGTAACGAACACGGCTCCGGTGACGCAGGTGAGGATCAAGCGAGCCGCGGGGGTGGACGGAGCGGCCGCGGGAGGCTTGACGTTAGCGGCGGATCGAAATGATACGTTGTATGTGGGCGGATACGATCAGTTTGGTAATTATATAGGGGATGTGTTGGGGACGTGGTATACGACGGGGACGCTGGACAGTAATCTGAGTCCGAAGACGGGGAGCGGTGTGGTGTATGATCCGAAGTCGAGCGGCACGAGCGGAAGGATTTATGTCAGGTATCAGGGTTTGGTGGATACGACGGACAGCGATTACACGATCATTCCTGGG
>JAIBAF010000052.1 GCA_019695335.1 bacterium | reverse complement strand
ACTATCCCGCCATCGTTGTAGATACCGCCGCCATAATCCGCCACATTGCTGTCAATGATCGAACGCATGATCGTCATATCGCCGCTGGTATAAATACCTCCACCGTAATCGCTGAGGTCTGCGTAATTGGAAAATAAAATACAGCTATCGAGATTGACTGTAGAGAAATCATTGTGAATAGCGCCGCCGTGTGTAAATCCTGTGGCAAATCCGTCTCTCAACATCAATTTTCGAATAGTGACGGTTACTCCTCCGGTGACAACAAATATTCTGCTGGATGAATTGCCGCTGACGGTAAGGTTGGCCGCGCCAAGCCCGATGATCGTTAAATTTTTATTGATCAGTATCTCGCCTGATGTCAGCGTAATGGTTTGTCCCGCTAATCCTGCATTGAATACGATCGTGTCTCCCGGCGCTGCTGATGAAACGGCGCTTCGCAGCGATCCAGCTCCAGTATTGTTGATATTGGTCACCGGTACCGATCCGGCTATCAGCCTGGATGAAATTAAAAATAAAAAAGTAACACCGGTAAGTAACACGTTTACTACATTGAAACGTTTGCGCATTTTCCAATCCTCTAAAGTTGGTATGTTCGATTATTGAAGAACCAATGTCAGTCGTGATTTCACTGGCCAGTTTGAAAACGCAAGGTATAGGTATAAGAAAAGGGGATGTTTGGGTCTATCGGGAAAATAGACAAAAGCCTTCGGGATGTCAAGATACTTTTTGATGTACAAAGCTAATAAAAAAGCAGATACCCTAAGAAGAGCATCTGCTTTAAAATCAAGGATTCGGGAAAGTCGGTGGCGCTCCTAAACCGGAATTACTATTACCGCTGCCACCGCTGCTGCCTAATAAAACAGCTGCACCAACGGCCGTCATGGCAATCGCACCTCCAACAACCCATTTGGTATTCGAGGCGCTGGTTTTGCGTTTTCCTCGTTCGCCGCGCGGCACAAGCGTCTCACGTAAATAACTCTTTGGTATAACCGTACCTTTATCCCCGGCTACCGAAGTTTTTGATTTTCCAATGCTGCTGCAATAATCACGTGCGGCTGCTTTATAAGCTGAAACAGTATCGGTTGAAGCCGTATCAACGCCCGGTTGGATATTAGTTAATTCTTTGATCAATACAACTGACGGTTCATAATCGGCAAAATAGTCCATACTCGTACATGCATACTCCAGAGCAAGCATTTTGTATGATTCATCTTTTTTATTGTGCCAGATCTTAACGCACACATCAGCCAATTCATGATAAACGCTGAAAAGATCGGCCGCCTCTGTCCGGTATTCAAGCGCTTTTAAATACGATTGATACGCTAATGTATCCAGATCTTGGACTTTTTGGATATTGGCTAAGTTTTTGTACGAAGTATATAAATCGTTATAAGTTTTTTGTCCCAACCTCATAGCTTTGATTCCATCTTCGAACCGACTGGCATTCGATTCATTCAACATTTCAAGATATCCAACTCTGTAATCGGCTGAAATATAAGTTTTATCCAATCCTGACACCTGATGGTACAATTGCGACGCCTGTTGCGTGTCCTGAGCGGCCATACGGACAACAATTAATTCCGAATACGCCGGTAAATAGGAGGGATCTTGTTCGATAATTTCACGCAAAACTGCTTCGCCCAATTCTTTACCGTTTTTGGTAAAATGAATGTTCTTGCCGTCTTCGTCTTTACCGGTAAACGTTAATTCACCGGATGATAAATAAATTTTCGCTAATTTGTATTTGATCGGAATAAGTCCCGGATTGTATGTCACAATATCTTCGTAAATAGCCCGGGCTTTCTCAACGTCGCCTTTCCTCATCAAATATTCTGCCACTTCATATTTATCAGCGACCGTCAACGCTGCGTAATCTTCGCCTTTCAAAAGGTTTTCCAGTTCAGGATCCTCTCCGAAAAACGATTGACTGGTGGTTCCGCAGGAAATTACAAACGCTAAAGCGGCCAATACGATCCATTGAATTTTAGACATAAATCCTAACCTCGTTAATAAAGGTAATCTGTAATATTATATTATATAATATCATTTCAGTAATAACATTTTCTTGGATTGAGTCAAATGTTTTCCGTCCAGGCTCAGATATTCCAGACGATAGACATAGATACCCGATGCAGCCGATCTGCCTAAAATATCTTTCCCATCCCATGTTTTATCGTAGACGCCGGTTTCTTTGAAGCCGTCTTCCAACGTCCGAACCTCATGCCCCAATACATTATAAACTTTCAACGACACACGGCCCTGTTTTGGAATAGCATACCGGATTTGGGTCGTCGGATTAAACGGATTGGGATAATTTTGCTTTAAACTGAATTCCTTGGGTAATTCAGAAATGGTTTCAAGGAATTTTTCGCCAACAAAGTTTTTCCGGCCAACAATGACTTTAAACATCGATACTCCGGATTCAGTTGGCACAAATTCAACGGCACTTCCATCAACAATACGATTACGCGTGATATCAAAAATCATAACAATATCGTTTTGATCATTGTTTTCGATATTAAAATTCAATTGTATCGGTACATTTTTCAGCGTAGACCTGACAAAAACATCCACGACATCCCCATCGCCGGACGAACGGTACATCTGGGTTAAACGTTTTCCGCTTTGTTCGAAATAAACGGAAATGTTATCGCCGACGGTTTCCGGTTCCGGCGCATTGTACGTATCAGGATTATTGGTTACAATTTTTGAAAAATAATTATACTCGTCACCGTACAGTATTTGATTTTTTTCTGTTCGCGCGCTGATCCGTAATCTGAATGACGGTTGGATTTCGAATTTTTTACTCAGCGAAATGCCGGTGGGGCGCATAACGATAATCGTATTTGTACTGGACCGGTTGTACAACGCATAACCGCCAAACGGATTCAGCGTAGTCACGACACCGCTCCACCCGGCCGCTTCTACGGAAGACCCATTGTATTGAATTGGACCATAAAACAGCGACTGATCGAGCGCTACAGGAATGGTAAATAAATAAGGATTGCCAATGATGTTCCATCCCGGGCGTAAAGTAATCGAAAAATCGGAAGTGGCATTACTCCGCCCGCTGCCCATCCGTACCAGCATCGTATCGCTGCCGATTTTATGTTTGAACCACACGCCACGCCCGTTAGCGATGGTACTCACTTCAGTCCCCGATTCATTATAAGCGGCCCATTGATCGCGGCTCAATCCGGGAAACAACGCACCGATATTTTTATTGTCCAGGTCAGCTGGTACCGATAATAAACGCCAGCGCAAATTAGGCATTCCTCCTGCATAGGCTGCACCGCTAACATCCGCGCTGGATACGGAACCGGCATATGTAACCGTCACGGACGCTGTATCGCTCCGTTTAACGTTTGATTTCGTATCGGTCGCCGCAATGAAATAAGCAACCCCATTACGTGTCACAGCAGCAGCAGGAATTTGCGCCGAAAATTGATTACCCGCTGCCGACATGGCTACGGAAGCAAATGATCCATTGCCCTCGCTGTAAAATAATTCCACCCCTAACACACCGATGTTGTCCGTCACTTGGCAAGAAACATCGATAACGGTATTTTCTCCGGTAGATGACAGAGCCGTAATATTGGAAATGACCGGTAATTGAGTATCCGAATTGACGCTTAATAAAAACGTATCCGCTACAGATGAATCGGCATCGGCGGCTGTTACAATCACGCGGCTTTGATGCGCGAAACCGGCATCAGCCGAAAGATAGAGTGAATCGTTTGAGACAATTGCGTTCACCCGTGCTGAATCAGCCTGAGCAGAATAATTTAATGTCGCGTCATCGTCATCCGTAAAAACGCTTCGAAGCAACCGATAATAAAATCTTACAAAACCTTGTTGTACTGATGTATCCGGAATACTTCGCACGATACGCGGTACAAAACTTGATGTCGTTGCATTCGCCGAATTAGAAAAACCTGAATTCCCAAAATTACCAACCGCCATCACACGATAATGATATTGAGTCTTAGAATTCAAACCGGTACTTGAATAACTGGTCGTCACATTACTTACCGAATCAATTTGAGAAAAATTCGTCCCATCCGCCGATCGGAAAATTCTGTAGCGCGTTTTCACGCCGGACGATGCATTCCATCCCAAATTAATTTGAGTTGGCGAAGCTGTCGTCGCCGTCAGGCTGCCAGGTACTCCCGGCGCAGTGCCGGTTATAGTAATTCTGATAGTCCTTCGCCTCAATGTAAGAGACGTCGCCACTGTATTCGTAACGTCACACGTATAAGTACCCGCATCACCTAGTTTGACTGAATCGATTGTAAAGGTGCTCTGCTGCGCCCCTGTGAGCGGGACTCCGTTTTTCTTCCATTGATATTGATTATTGACGCCACCAGCTGTCACAACCATGATCAATTGCACCGCTTCGTTTACCGTTGTATCGTTGTATGCACCGACACTGTCTTGAGGAGAATATGTGAAAACCGAATTCGGTCCTCCGATATTGGGCTCGATATCTTCAAACGTCAGGCGATTATTTTCTACTTTCAATTCGTTCAATGAAGACAAATTGCTCAGATTGGGTAAATCGATCAGCCGATTACTCTGAAGATTCAGTTTTTGAAGATTAGTTAACAATTGAAAAGATCCCGGTATCGAATCGGTAAATTGATTGTTAAAAAGATTGAGTTCAATTAAAATGCTCAGCTTCCCTATCGCGCTGGGAATAGTGCCTGAAAACTGGTTATTTTCCAATCCTAAACTTGTGAGATTGGTTAAATTTCCAAGCGTATCCGGAACGCTTCCATTCAATGCATTCCCATATAGTTGAAGCGAAGTTAGCCCTGTTAAATTACCAATAGCATCGGGCAAATTGCCTGACAATTGGTTATTGGAAAGATCCAATGACGTTACACGTCCGGCCGAAACCGTTACACCGTACCATGTACCAACCGCCGATGCCGAATTCCAATTCGTCCGATTTGTCCAACCCGGACCGTTGGTATTCGTGTACAAGCTGACAAGCGTCAGAGAATCCTGCTGAATAACTTGCCCGAAAAGCATCGAAGGAATACAAAGCAAAATTAAGAATCGGGTCACGGATTGCTTCATTTTGCCACCGCAAGGTTTAGGAGTGATCAAAAAATGCATTCAACAATAATGAGGGATCAACAAAGTAGGTGTGGGTAAACTTATACAAATTGACTTTGCATATCAAGATTTTTTTGGTTGATTTACGTCGTTCTTCCATTCTGCAAAGCCGTCGGCAAAATATTCTTTTTTCCAGACAGGAATTTTAGACTTGACCTCTTCCATGATGAACCGGCACGCGGTAAATGCTTCATGCCGATGCGCCGATGAAACGGCAACGATCACACTCGCTTCCGTCAGTTGTAAATATCCGATTCGGTGCTGGATTGCAACTTTTTGAATTCCCCATTCGGCCATGGCTTTTTTGCAGATATCACTTAATAACCGTTCGGCCATTTCGGGAAATCCGTGGTACTCGATTCCGTTTACCGGTCGTCCTTCAAACTCATTCCGCACTGTTCCAACAAACAGATCAACCGCTCCTGCCTCTTTGCAAACTACAAACTGATATAATTTCGTGACATCGACCGGTTCGTCCGAAATATCAATAAATATGTTGGACTCTTGAATCAAAAATTAAATCACTTTCTAATCGCTTACCCGCCGCTAACAGGTGGAATGATACTGATTTCATCGCCTTCCTTGATCACAATGGAATTTGGAACGTATTCTAAATTGATTGCAAGCCGGCTTAATTTCTGATAGGGCGACAATTGGGGAAACTCTTTCACAATACGATTCCAGAAATCATCACCGGTTGCCATAGCAGGTAACTCCATTTCCAAAACGTCTCGCCGAACAATATCCCGGCACATTGCAAAAAGCCGTACGCGAATTTTCATTGTACCCAGATTGTTTGATTGGTCGTGGTTCCAAAAACTTCAGGCGTATACATTTCTTCGGCTTTTGTCGTCGGAAGTTCAAACTGCCCGTACGTCGTCGCACGAACAAGATACGTATAGGTGTGAGTTCCTTTGGAAAAATAATCGGCAAACACGACGACACGATCATCACGCAATTCAGAATTATTGAAATCTCCCCAACTCCACCACCAGCGTTTTGAGCTGCCTGTTTTCTGAGCATATTGTCCGCTGGAAGTCGCCAAATTAACATTAATGGCTTCGAATCCGGCCGGAAGCGGATCGTCGACAACAACAAAATTCCTGTCCTGTGCCGAACTTATGGTCAACTTAACTTTATACATTTCGCCAGCTTTGAATCGACCGGACAAAACTATCTGGCCATTCATATCCTCAAAAGTTTTGGCGACCTTGATCCCTTCATCACGCGCTTTGATCGGCACACCGCTTTTCGGCGCGTACGTCATTCTAACTGTATAATACAACCTGCCATCTCCGGATTTTTTAAATTCAAGCGGCAACGGCGTTTCTTTTCTGAGATTAGCCAGAGTCAATTCAGCGCGCGCATTTTTTGTTGTACGACCTTGATACATCTCATTCAAAATTTCTTTGCTGTCCAACAGGACTTGCGATGAGAAATTGGGAATCGTTTTTTCAAAAATACTGAAGTATGTTCCGAGTGACCAAAACACATACGCATTTTCCTGTGTTGTTCTCCATCGTCCGAGTTTGCGTTCCTGCAGAATATATTGAACGACTTTTTCGGCCCATGGGACGTTTTCACCGTCCATTTCAAGAAAGACCTGTAACACAGCGGCCGTCGTGCGTATATTGGAATGGAATGTCCATTCCATACCCGATTCATTCGGTTCCTCAAAATGAGCCGTGACCGACGCCATCTTAATTGAATTAGTAATATTACGTTTCAATTCCTCGATCATGGCCTGATTGCCGCGTCCTTTATAAATAGCGCCGAGCAACATCGCTCTCGCATACAAAGGCATCTCATCACGGCGTTGAAAATATAATTCAGCTGTCGGCGCATCATAATAGCCGTTTTCAGCAAGCATATTCAATGCGAATGCATTCGTCGTATGCCAATACGCTAATCCATACCGATCAATTTTTGGATTGCGTACCAAGGTTTTGAGATAATTCAAGCCGCGATTGAAGCAATCATCATTGATGTAAAATCCTTTTTCACGCGCTTTGTTCAATGCAAACATAGCATAGACTGAAACGTATGGCGACTCATAGTCACTCCCAGGCCAATAACTGAAACCGCCATTGTAAGTCTGGTACCGTGGAACTTCATCAACATAATTCTGAATGACTTGTTCGATGTTGTTGCCGCCCTCTTTGAACGCTGGAAGATTAAATGCTTTCACAACGTCACCAAATAAAATAATCGGTAAGGCCCGTGATGTTTTTTGCTCCAGACATCCATAAGGATAATCGAATAAATATTGAACGCTTCCATCTAGTTCAGCCAGCGCCGTCGAAGCCGTTTGAACCTCCAAACCGCCAAAGTCTTCGAAAATATCTTTGGGCACGATCACTTCTTCACGATGATCGCTTAAACTGCTTCCATTGAGTGCAACAGTTTCAGTATAGGATGGCACCCGGAGAGGAATTTTCACTTCGACGCCATCCGTCAGATCATTCATGACAGCTTTGAACGTAAAGGTTCCCGTTTTATTTTCCGTAACTTTAAATTTATATCTTACTTCCTCCGCGCCGCCCTTCTTAATTGTAATTTCACGCTGCGGCTGGTCGGATAAACTGACACCATCCATTGATGCAAAAATTTTCACCGTTCCGTCTTTGTCAGAATAATTATGCACCAGCACACCCGCTTCAACATCATCGCCGACCCGAGCAAATCGCGGAAGTGCCGGACGCAGCATCAGTTGTTTACTGACCGTAATGTCTTTGGCCGCACTGCCAAACTGCGACGTTGTCGTATGGGCGACGGCAATAATCCGAAATCCGGTCAGATTCTCGGGTAATTGGAAACGTACTTTCGCACGACCATTGGCATCGGTCATTATTGAAGGGCTCCAATACACGCAAGATTTGAAATTACTGCGTACGGCGATTGCCTGATAAGAAGCCTCGTCGCCGCCGCCGCCAACCCCGCCTTTTTCTTTCAAATCTTTGCTTACAATCTGATCCAGAACATACCGCCGGTTTTCTGAAGTCGTCACCGCAAGATCGCGGGCTTTATAAAAATGGTCGAACGGCTGAGGCGTTTGATAATTGACCAGATTCAGCACGCCAATATCTTCGACATACAAACTTACTTCGGATAATTTTCCACGGCTTTGATGATCTTGCACTGTAACATCAACGTCAACCCATTCGTTCGGCGAAAATTTTTCTTTGTTAGGCTTAACAGCAACTTTGAGTTTATTCTCTTCGGCATTTACGGCCAATTGAACATAACCGATTTTAAAGCTGGGTTTTCCAAGATCTTCGAGACGCTCCGCTGTAGGCATCGACGTGCGTCCTTGAATCAGCATAACTGAAATGAACGCATTCGGGATCATATCTTTCGTGACAGGAACTTCTACTAAACTGGCGTTACCTTTCAGGTCGAACGTCTTATGCCATAAAACGCCTTCACGCTCAACCGTCACCATCGCACGGGTTTTTGAATAGGGTGACTTCACCAATATTTTTGCGGTTTCGCCGGGATTGTAATTTGTTTTATTGGCCACGAGATCGATATAGTCGCCGTTATCCATTCGCCAGCCTGCATAATCTGCACCGGTAACATACACATAGCATGAGGAGACAATCGAATTGCCCAGATCATCTTTTCCAGTGGCTATGATCCTGTAATAACCGGTCGTTTTAGGTGCAATAAGTTGGGTAACTGGATCTTTTCCTGATTGAATGGTCATACGGGCTTCGACAGAGTCTTTTACCGAGGACGACCACTGAAACGACCCGTCACTGGTTTTTTCACGAACGGAAATCCATTCACGATGAACTACATCAATATCGATTTTTTTTCCTTGCAGTTTTTCGCCATTTTCAGTCACGGCAATTGCATCGATAGAAAATGGTTCACCCATGGTCATAAATGTTGTAGACGGTTTAACTCCAATGTAATACTGCCCGGCATGAACCGTGATATTCTTTCGTCCGCTTACAACCTGGCGATTCTTATCCTGAATGGTGCCTTCGATGACTAAATTGGACGTTTCGGATTTACCGGCATTATTGAGCGGAAGAGCGATTTTTAATAATCCTCGCTCATTCAATTTTTCAGTACCGCTCGCCAGAACCGATGCATAGCTACTTTCCTGGTAATAATTATAGTAATCATAATCGGATGAAGAACCAAAAAAGTACCCGTCATAACCTTGAGGTTCAAAATAACTTTTCGACCGTGTCACACTCCATTGAATTTCGGTATTCGACACCGGCGCCCCAAAAAGATAATGTCCGTCCAATGTCGCTTCGAATTTCTCACCCCACACATAATCATTCTTCTTACTCTGTACCGTTACTTCTGTTTCCACCGGCTTGAATTCCTGAACCTGGAAACTTTCGGATGCAATTTGTTGCCCATCTTGCAATTGAATGCTATAATAGCCCAACGGAGCGTTCGGATCGATATCGTACGACATATCAAATGCGCCGAATTCACTCAGCATAATATCTTTTGACCAGATTTCTTCATACGATGGATTTTTGATAATTATTTTAACGGAACGTTCGCTGCCCTCAAGAAGGCTCCATGCTCCCTGATGAATTTTTCTGGCAAGACCTTTGACATATATTTTATCACCGGGGCGATAGATTCCTTGATTAGTAAAAAGAAAACCGGATACCTCATCCTCTTCACGAACACGCCAACTGATCGGAAGCCTGAAACGATAAAGTTCAATAGTTGAATTCGATGATGTGAAAGCTTTCTGATCGCCTTTCATCGCAAAAATCCATTGAGTCGGCTCGTTCCATTCATTCGACGGCGTAATACCGAGCGGACCCCATCCCGGAGTTTGAGCAAAACCATTTTCATCACTCTGACCGCTCCATTTCACCTGGCCATTATCGTCTCTGATTTCTAAAAAGGCCCCCGAAACCGGCGCGCCATCTTTTAACGAAGTCAGGTAAATCAGATTATTTAGCCTCGAATATTTTGCCGTAATACCAATATCGGTAATCTGTACGATAGCTCTCCTCGGTCTGTCCCAGGTTTCATGCTGCAATTCAATCAAAATCGCTCCGCTTTTATCAGCGCCCAACGCTTCATCCAATTTAATCGGAATCAATTGTTGTTGGTTTTTCGCAACCGGCGGGGTACCGGATCGTTGGTATGACCACTGATTATAATCGATCGTTTCCGCCCACTCGAAATTTTGGTTGACTGCACGGATCAGATCGTTTTGCATCAGCTTACCCAAACGCAACGTTACAGTTTTCGGATTTAATACCGATACGTTCAGATCGTGACTTAAATACGATTCGATCACGTGACTGCCGGTTGGGAAGTAAACATTAGGCTCGTAGTCACCTGTTTGAAAGCTGCGCACCACGTCTTGTCCCAGAGTATTGCCATGAATATCCTTCATGCTTCCGTCAAAACGAATTTCATATCGCGTCTGTGGTTTCAATTCAGCATAAATAACAGCCGAGTATTCATCGTCCCAATAAGATTCATAAACATCGCGAATTTCAGCCGCAGGTTTGAATGACAAATGGTCCCGTAAATCTTCAGCGTTAATTTTATTGCTGAATTTAATTTTGATGGGATAGGTTGGATACTCCGGCGCTGTTAAGTATTGAAATTCAAACGTGCCATAAGTCGTGAAGCTCAGCTTTTTGTTTTCAACAGTTCCTAAATTACCAATAGCTCCTTTAAGACCTGCCCGTATATTTAATTCATAGTCCGTCGACATACTCAGTTTCTGTACCGGGACAATTTTCAACAAACGCCCTAAAATATCCGGGCTTGACTGTGATCGGGAATATTCTTCATCATAATAATAACCGTAATTATAGCGATCGAGGTAATCACGTATTTCAACCGAATCAGGAGTATCAATGCGGATCGATACTTTTTGGTTAGTCGAAGCATTGAACAAATCTATTTTTTCTTTGGCGCTGGCCAATGATATTTTTTGATTGAATAACAAATAAATGGTAGGAGAAAGATCAATTTCTTTGGAATTGTCCTGTATACTGGATCTGATAAATTTTGGCCGCAATGTTTCAAATGACCATTGATACGATTGAGCCAGTCGCTCACCATCAAGCGATTTAACCGTATTGGGAACAGTTACATTAAATCGTGATGCCAAGGGCAGCGTATCGGTCGGAATGAAAGCCAATGTATTCGTACCCATCCAGCGATATTTTCCTTTGACGGAAGGCTCGATTACAAGCGGTCCGGTACCATCTCCCTCAGGTAAAGACTGCAGCGGTACCATCGTTTTACTGAAGACCACTACAACCGCATAAAACTGATCCATATCGTCAACCAGACCGTTCGGAGTGGCCGACAAAACTTTGAGCCCTCCTGAAAATACGCTACGATTTTGGCCCTGCATGGAATCAGGCGTACAGCTATTAAACTGTAAAAAACCGACAACAATGATAACAGCCGATATTACCGAACTCCACAACCAAATTCGTTTCATAAATCCTCACCACGTTGCTGCTTGATTGAAAATCGTCTGCCGTAGTTTATTTTAATGAGCACTAACGCCAGATTAAAGAAAATGGAAAAAAGATTGGCTAAAATGATTGCTACATCACCCAAAAAAATTCCGTACATGAGCCATAACGACATACCACATAATAACACAATTGGTTGAATCAATGAAACATCGTCGACGCTTTTGGTCCGATAACTGCGAATGACTTGAGGAATAAATCCAATCGTTGTCAAAAATCCACCCGCCAGTCCGAAATACATGATATCCATAATTCTTTAAAATTGAGTTCAAGAAAATCAATTCTTTTTATCATCGATCTTAATATGTAATTCACGTAGCTGCTTATCGTCAACCACCGAGGGTGCGTTGTCCATAAGGGACACGGCGCTATTCGTCTTTGGAAATGCAATCACATCGCGAATTGATTTTTTTCCGATTAATAAAGCTGCAAGCCGGTCAAACCCCAATGCAATACCACCGTGGGGCGGAACGCCATATTCAAAAGCCTGCAAAAGAAAACCGAATTTTAGTTCCCTTTCTTCTTGCGTCAATTTAAGTGCATCGAACATTTTATTTTGAATGTCTTTTTGATAAATACGGATGCTGCCGCCTCCCACTTCAGTACCGTTAAGTACTAAATCATACGCTTTGGCCCTGACGCGTCCCGGGTCGGTATCCATAAACTCCAGGTCGGTATCCATCGGCGCTGTAAAAGGATGATGCATAGCGATAAACCGCTTCTCCTCTTCATCAAATTCATACAACGGAAAATCAACAACCCATAACAACTCAAATTTCGAATCATCCATCAGCCCGAGTTCTTCGGCTAATTTTAGCCGAAGATCGCCCAGAGCCGATTGCACTACTTTTTGCGAATCCGCTACAATTAATAATACATCCCCGATCTGAGCACCGGCGGCGTCGACAATCGCTTTTAATTGATCAGGATTCAAAAATTTGGCAATCGATGATGTAATGCCACTGGTTTCAACCTTGATTGTTGCAACTCCTTTTGCGCCGTATGATTTGACAAACTCCGTAACTTCATCGATTTTTTTTCGAGAAAAAGTGCCCGCTTCACCGCTAACTTTAATACCGGCAACAGCGCCGTCTTTTCGTGACAAAGCTTCCTGAAATACTTTAAATTCGGAATGGATAACCAGTTCATTGATATAAAAAATTTTCATATCAAAACGTAAATCCGGTTTGTCATTTCCATAAAATCGCATGGAATCGCTATAGCTCATTCGTTTAAGCGGTAACGAAATTTTAAGATTTTTCAATTCAGAAAAAATCTTCGCCATCAGCAATTCGACGTTCTTCATGACATCTTCACGATCGACAAATGCCATCTCAACATCAACTTGAGTGAATTCAGGCTGCCGATCAGCTCTCAAATCTTCATCACGAAAACATTTAACAATCTGAAAATAGCGATCCATTCCTGCAACCATCAATAATTGCTTATAAATTTGAGGAGACTGAGGTAGAGCGTAAAATTTACCGGCGTGGACGCGACTTGGAACAAGGTAATCCCGAGCGCCTTCCGGTGTACTTTTCATTAAAACCGGCGTCTCAATTTCGGCAAAACCTTCGCCAGAAAAGAAATTTCTGACGGTTTGTGCCAACGCGTGACGGAACAAAAGAGCTTGCTGCATCGCCGGTCTGCGCAAGTCGAGATAGCGGTATTGCAGTCGCAGATCCTCATCAAGTTTTAAATCTTCATTTAAAGCAAACGGCGGTGTTTTAGCACGCGTAAGGATATCAAGTTTTTCAGCGACAACTTCGATCTCACCTGTCAATAAATTTTTATTGACGTTATTTGAATCACGTGTAACTACTTTACCCGTAACACGAATGACGAACTCACTACGAAGTTCCTTAGCCATTTCATAAATGTTCTGATCCGGGTTAAAAACAATTTGAGTAATTCCATAACGATCGCGGAGATCAATAAAAATGATCCCTCCGAGATCGCGCCGGCGATGCACCCAGCCGGCAATTGTAACAGTTTCTCCGGTCATAGCCGGAATTAATTCTCCACAGGTATGGGTACGGTTAGCCGTTGAAAGTGTCATGAATCAATATACTCCATAAATATAAAAAAACCGTCCCGATGCCTCGAGACGGTTTGTAAGAAACTATGATTACAAAAAATTACTTTGTGAACACAAAGGTTTGATTGACGGTAATCATACCTTTTTTACCTCTCGGGAAGCTCCAGCCGCGGATCTTATTTTGAACGCATTGAGAAACCGCGCTACCTACAGAATTGCTGGTTACTGTGACGCCAGCAACTTTGCCTGCCGGATTAATTTTGATCTGAACGCTCAATTTGCCTTTTAGGCTTGGATCTTTTTTCAATTCTTTGGTATAACAGGAATTGACTGCAGCAGCATTCTGATCGATTACACCTTGAATGTCACCTGCAGAAACATTGCCGCCGCCGCCGGATACTGAAGCTTTACCAACACCGATAAGACCGCTACCTGCTGCGCCACCGATTACTGATACACCACCAGTTCCGCTGAGCTCAGTAGTCAATTCATCGATACCAGCACCCCCTCCAACAGTCCCGCCAGCGCCTAATACTGATTTTTCGCCGGCAGCGCCTGTAGCATCGCCGATACCGCCTAATTGTCCAAGAACATTATCAAGACCTGTAGATGAACCGCTGAAATCCACGGCAGCATACTTGCCACCCGATCCTCCCGTCGCACCGGCAACGGCCAATACGCCACGGCCTGCGGCAGCCTTAGCGGCTTTGCCTGCACGCGCTTGAGCAGCCGCTTTAGCTTGGGCCGCCTTATCGGCTTTTCCAACATTACCTGTCGGAGCCTTCACGGTTGCTGTTGCAGTCGCATTTTCGTCATTTTTTTCTTCTTCCTTAGGCTTATCGATCTCTTCAAGAAGCTTAGGATCAACTTTCATAACATTACCCAATTTCTTGAGTAATCGATTATCAATTTGGGTTGCTGCAGGTGGTTTCGGACGAGTAGCCATATAAATAAGTGGCCCGTATACTAAAAACAAACTAATAAAGAAAACCGAAATAATACGCTTGTCCATTGATTTCCAAAAGTCTTTTTGGAATTCTTTTGGAAATGCAACAATACGTACTTCTCGCGCCCCCGCAGAGGCTCTTCCACCAGGAGGCACGGCTGTCGCTGACAGCTTTCTGTTTTTGATATCATGGTTTAAGATATTCATTGCAGACCTCCTTTTAAAGCCTGTTGAATTAGGATAATTTTCATTACATAACCTCGCCCATATTGGCTTGATTTCCCATCAGCCGAAGATTGGAAAATTGATTACGACCGCAAGTCACGACAACCTTTAATAAAACATTAAAAGGCATGTGTTGGTCACCATATACTATCAACTCTCTTTTGAATTCAATCCCAAACTTGGCTTCTAGATCAAGGGCTTTTGACGCTTCTTCATCCAATTTGACTGCAAGTTCTTCGATCACAAAACTATTTTTTTGAGCCAAAACTTTATCGATCTCAGCAATTGGTTCTTTATTGAAGAAAACGTGACCCGCAGAAACTGCCACAACCAATGATTTTTTAGGCTTATTTTTTGTCAAAATCTTAGGAGGCTGGAGGCCTTCAGCTTTGGTAGCCAGAGATCCTTCAGTTGAAAAAGACATCAGCAAGAACAAGAGCATGATAGTAAGCATGTCCATCATGGAGTTCATATTTAACGTGCCTTCTTCTTTACGCATATTCTTTTTTGCGGCAGAAGGTTTAAATGCCATAGTTTCTCCTTAAAAGCATAGATTCGATTACAAAATCAATTTTCCAACACCAATGTTTACAAACCAAGGCTCCTTGACTGTTGCTCCAGTAGAAGGATCGCGCAACTCTTTTTCAGCCGAAATAGTAATAATATCCATCGCGGTTACTATTTCCTGATATTCCACAGCGTCTTCCGCTGTTATAATAATCACGCGTTCGTCTTCAAAACCTTTCCCAGAAATAGCCTTAGTCAGTTCCTTAATCTTTTTTTCAAGGCCAGTGAAATCGTGTTTCCCATTAACCTTCGGTAAAGTCGGTCCGCCGCCGGCTTCTCCGGACAACACAGCCGCATTACCAGCGATCGTCATACCTTTTTCAGTAATGACTAATTTCAATCCGACTTTGGGTTTTTCGGGTTCTTTTTGCTCAGAACTGCCGCCGCCACCGCCTCCTAAAGGCGGAAGATTAAGGGCAATATAAGTATTCTTAACAAATTGAGAGCAACTAAGTAATAATGGAATCAAAATACACATCATGTTCATGATGGGACGTAAATCCAGTTCGGTACTCTCAACCTTAACGGTACGTCTTGCAGATGGTTTAAATGCCATGGTTCAATCCTTTGGCTATAATTTTATGCATCAATGCTGTCAAAAATCACTCAACAAGATACCGATTAACGATTTCCGGTCATCAAGTTGATCAATTTCACCATGTGCTCATCCATTTCATCAATGATCTTACCTGTTTTAGTAGTGATAATCGTATAGACAATGATACACGGAATAGCAATACTTAATCCCCAAATCGTCGTTTGCATTGCAGCAGAAATACCGCTAGCAAGCAATAACGCTTTTTTATCTTCTGGCAAAGCCGGGTTACCGACGGCAGCGAAGGACAAGATCAGACCGTATACCGTACCCATCAGCCCGAGAAGAGTCGAAACGTTACTTAACATAGCTAAGTAACCTGCGCGTTCGGTAAGTTTAGGAATAATTTCTAACGTACCTTCGTCCACTGCATTTTGAATGGCACGAAAATCCAATGGACCGCCTTCTTTTTCAACAGCGCGTTTCAAGCCTGCCATAACAACTGATGGAAGCGCTTTGTCTTTGGCTGTTTCGCACAGCGCGATCGCTTTTTTCAAATTGCCACCGGCAACGAGTTTACGAATTTCAGCCATAAATTTCGGAGCGTCGACATTGGAACGAACAAAAATGAAATATAAACGTTCAACCATGATGGATATCGCAAACACGCCGCACAAAGCTATGAGCCACATGTACATATTACCATCAGCTTCCCATTTGAACGAGAAGAAAAACTGCTGAAAGAACAACGCAACGCCTGATTGTGTTTCAGTCGGAGCCGCGGCACCTTCCGTGCCGGCATCCTGAAGTAATATAATATTGCTAGCAATTGCATTGTCAGAAGTTATTACACTCACTGCAACGGTCAACGTCAGCACACCTAGTGCCAAACCCATCAACTTTACCATGATGCTTTTCATGAATAAAATCCTCCTGTTAATGTTCAAATGGAATGAAAGACAAAGTCTATTTAAATTGAAATTTTATTATAGTGGTCTCAGCACAACTAACAACAACGCGACAATCGTAATTAGACAAAAGAACAGAGTTGTATTGTTCAAATAAAAATGTAGATGCAAGGTATGAATAAAAATGCACAGTTAATATATAAACATTTTCTTTAAATGCAAGAAGTTTTTAGGCAACTATTTCCAAAAATACAATCAATTACGTTTTCGTTTGATAATTTCATCAATTTCTTTCTTGTCAATTTTTTCACGATCTAAAAATTTCGTCTTATCGACAAAAAGAAGATCCAAGTAGCGCCGTTTAATATCTTTTTCATAAGATTTTTGACCAATAACCTTTTCAATTTGAGGGGCGACACGTGATTGGAATAATGAAACCCCAGGGCCTTCTGCTTTTCCCCGAATCGTTGTCTTAAGAAAAATGGTCACAAGGTCACCGGTAGGTTTATAATACACGGCAAGAATGGGGCCTTTAGGTCCCTCCTCTTCTCGAACATCATAAAATCTGGCATCGGGTGGCCTTTGAGTAGTGACCTCAACGACAATTTCATTCCCCTGATCGTCAAAAATAGTTTCCATATCAGGGTGCTTAATCTCTTGCTGTGCGGTTAGCGGCGCATTAAGAATCAATGCGGCCATTAAGACGAATATTGACAAAAACAATTTATACATGCAATACTCCTTCACTTATTTCGCCTTTACAACACGGCCGCGTAAAAATAAAGTATTTTTTAAGGCTTCATTGCGTGGCAGAGCTGGCTCAGCAAATTCCGCTGTTGCATCTTCGACTTCGGTCACTTCCAGCAATATACGCACGCCATGATGTTCTTTAGACGATTCCATATCTTTAAGTACGAACGCTAATACGTTTTTACCCTGAATAAAGTTTTCCGGGAAAAGGTCAGTTATTTCTAACGAATCTCCCCTCGCATCTTCCTTCTCAGCCAGAGCTGTTCCGATAAAACCACCATTCATATAGAATTCATAATATCCATCGGAAGCCACATAAAGTTTACCGCCTTGAGGACTACCTGCAATATTGAATTTTATTCTGAAGTAAACGACACGGGACGTATCGAGGATTTTTTGAATTTCAATATCGGAATACACTTTCCTAACAGACGAATCCTGGACAACATAGGCGTTAGCTAAACGAGCTTTGCTATAAAACGATTGCGTACTATCCGACAATGTCGAATCATTCGTAGACTCATCCGTCTTCAGCGAATCACCTTGTTGCAATGAATCTACCGGAGGAATTTCAATGGGCGTTTCTTCTTTGGGCTCTATGGGCTCAGGCAATTTCGGCGTATTAAATTTTTGTCCTAGCCCAATCCACATCGGGTATGCTTCGTTTTTATCTAAAACGTAATGTGGAACGATTTCATCTTTCGGCGGTGCAGCGGAGGGATACCAGCCTGCATCGTTAAAACCGGAAGTTTGCCAAGACTCAGTGGTCCTATTATAAGATAACCAATCTGTGTAATTCGATGCATACACTTTTGTCACCGACTTCAACTTCAAAAGCTTGGCATAATAAGCATCATATTTACCAAGAAGCGCCAAGAGCCGTTTTGCGGCAACACTATTTGTTTTAGCGACTTGTTGTTGCGCGTCATCAGGATCGGGTTCAAGGGTTATAACATTAAGATCCGTTGCCGAATTGTAAGCCTCTTCCAAAACACCTTTTGCATTTTCACGAGCAAATGTGATCACTTGATTGTAAGTGGCACTCGCTTCGCTGTAATATGCAAAAGCATCGTTACTTTCATTGGCATAATATATAGCTTCATACCGTTTGTAATAATAATCTGAAGTATCGGCTTCGTCGTAATTTGATTTTGCAAATTCATACGCAAAATTAAACATCTCTCTTTGAAGAACGCGAGCATCTTCATTGAACATGCCTTTTTCTTTGGCATTATCGACAGCCGCTGAATATGCTTTAATTGCCTGTTGGCCGATTGGTTGTGCATACTGCGACATGTAAGTATTCATTTCAATCGGTATATCATAGAAGACATCATAAAAGCCTTTACGCGTTTTAGGGTCAACCCAATTTTCTCCACCGGCTACAACCGCTCTGTATTGCGTTGATTGTTCACGATAACGTTCCATAACCGTAAAAGCTAATTTGCCCAATTCATTCGGAACTATACCAGTAAGCCGAATAATATTGCGCCGGCATTCTGCTGTATACTTATCGTCAATATTCAACGAATCGGCTTCGGTTACTGAAGCTTCATATGCTTTGATAGCATCGTTCGCCGCATCAGAAATAACTTTCATGCCCAATAGCTTTTCTGAAATGTATTCAGGTGTTCCGTACTCAAAAGTCGTCGGGGCAGCAAGAAACGCGTCCATAACCAATTTTTTGGAATTGGCCGTCGCATACAAAATGCGTGAAATTTTTGATTTGGCCAAATCCCGGTATTTGATAGCCAGTTCTTTAGCTGCAGCAAGCGATAAATCTTTATCCTTAGCTGTTTTACCTTCAATCGTCCACTTGATCACAAGATCAGCTGAATCAGGACTATTTGGATACTTAGCTCGAACTGAATCAGCTATTTTCTTCTCGTCTTCAATAAATTTATTATAGGCTTTATCTAAGAATGCCCAGCCGTTTCGATATTCGTCGACGGCTCCGCGATATGCAGCAGCGGCACCTTGATACACATCACGTTGAGCAATTACTTGCTTTACATAATCTTTCTCTTGTTTAAACTCCTTGTTCTGTAAAGCATCCCCGAATTCTTCGCGTACAAGTCCCCGATAATAAGTGGCTTCATAGGTGCGAATTTGACCGTAGCCAGTAATGTCTTCATATAACTGAATCAATTCTTTGACGAGCGACAGTTTTTGGTCTTCTTTTTGATCAACATTGGGTAGCTTCAACTGAAGTTTAGAAAAATCTTCGTATTTAATCTTGGCTAATTCGTATACGGCTTCTGAGGCAAAATATTTATTAAAATCTAATTTAAGATTCTTCAGTTCATCGCTCTTTTTCTTAGCATCATTAAACGCGACGATAGCGTCGGTTCGTCTTCCTTTACGAAGATGGTTTACGCCGATATCATATAATGCCTTCACATTACGTTTGTCCGTAGGATAGGTGTTAGCGAATTCCCGATATTTTTGAAATGCTTTTTCTTCATCGTTCACAAGGAAGTATAAATTGGCAATGCCAAAATCAATGTCTGTCGCGTATTGGGATTTGGGATACCGCTTTACAAATTTTTCACTAAGACGAATCGCTTCGTAGTTCAACGACTTGGCGTTTGTCGAATCACCCTCTTCAGTGGCTTGTTTAGCGGCCTGTTCCAGATAATACTCACTATTATATAATACTATCTCAGCAGTCAACGCTCCGTTGTTTTCATTGAATTCCGGATAGGCGTCGGCCAATCGTTCACCGGTTCTCGCTGCCGATCGGTAATCACGCATTTCTGCATATAAGTAGTGGGCATTGTAGGCTGATGCCGGTGCAAATTTCTGCTTAGGAAATGTATCAACATAGGTTTCATAAACTTTAATTGCGCGTTTTAGCTCTTTGGACGATTGATATTGTTGGCCAGAATTATATAACGCGCCACTTACATCTTCTACCTTGGCATAATTAAGTCTCCGTCCTTCGCTATAAGCACGTTCAAATTCGCGAGCAGCTTTGGCACTTTCTTTCCGTTCTTCAAATTGCTGGGCGTGCTTGAATATTGAAACAAATATCGTTTTTACAGCTTCATCTTTTTGATCCACGGATGAGTTCGGACTCTCGTAAATCTTGCGTGCAACAATTTCTGAACTTCTATAATCTTTCCGGATATAATACGCATTCATCAAATACTTCTGCGACAGTTGCGCTTTCGGATGATTGGGATACCGAGTCAAAACGGTGTTAAAAAATTGATTGGCACGAGCGTAATCGTTGTGATTAAAATAAATTTCACCTGCATAGGCGAGAAAATCAGGCGTTTGTTTTCCTGGTACGCCCATGACCGGTTTTTCCTTATCGAGTGAATCAACGGGATATTTGCTAAGCGTATCGGGAAACAGACGAGCGTAATTATTAATAGCATCAATTAATTTTTCTTCACCCGATGTCAATGCTATTACACTGTCTCCGGGAGCATTGACAGGTTTCCTGTAAGGAGCCATTTTATATAGCGAATCGGCTATTTGATAAGCATCAATGGATGCGCGATACCGGTATTGGTCGTAAGGATAGTTGTTAGCCACTTTTAAATACTCTTCGTACGACGAGTCTAACAACCCGAAAAAGTGATATTGTATATACGCTAAGTTGTAATGGAAGAAATATGCAAAAGTATCAACAGGAAAATAGGATATGAACTGTTTGCTATAATCCATAGATATTTTCCAGTTGTTCATATCATTGGTGGTCTGGGCTTCCCCGTAAAAATATAATATGTTGTCAACTAAAACGTCACGCGCCATGCGGTTACCTCGCCGGACAACTTCTTTATCCGCTACGGCATTAGACCATTCGCTATTGGGTTTATACGCTTCGTAGAGTTGAAAACGATGAGCCAATACACTATCTAATATAGTTTTCGCTACTCCTTTATCCAGCGATTGAGCCGATAAACGTTCATAAGTGTTGACAATTTTATATTGAGCATCCGGAGCTCGCCAATACAATGGATAGGTTTCCAATAAGGTATTATAAGCACTCAATGCCAGTGTATCTTTTTGTTCAAGATTGTAGGATTCAGCCAACTGCCACATGATGTCTGGCGCATAACGCTTTTCCATCAACTTGGCATCATTGATATATTGTTTGATTAGTTTATACCCGCCATCATTCGTTCCTTGAGCCAGATCGATCTGTTCAGCCCAACGATTAAAGCTGATACCTATATAAATGATCGCTTCAACATCTAATTCCTGATACTCATAATTGTGTGTACGTGCTGAATCGACGTCATCAACAAGGTAAGTAAAATAGCTGATGGCCTGCGGGTAGTCGCCAAGCCGATAATAAGTCCACGCTAACTTATAAATCGCCTCTTGAAATCTGGTCGATTGAGGATAATCCAAAACTTTCTGATAATTTTTTATGGCTTTTTGAAGATCGGCATCCCCACCGCGTCCGAAATAATATTCTCCAATACGATTATAGGCTTCCGGTGCATATTTACTATCTGGAAATCGTACGGCAAGATCCTGGTAAACTTTCAGGGCTTCTTTTTGCTTACGATCACCTTCTTGAGCCCATCGGCCGTTGGCGTTAGGATCATTAAGCTCACGGAATTTCAGTTGCTTACCTTCTTGCTCTTTGATGTAGCCGATATTATACATTGCATCAACCACATACGGACTCTCAGGAAATTTATCAACCAGTTCTTGGTAAGTTTTCAAAATTTCACTGAAATCACGTTCGGGATCAGGCAGCAATTCTACCGCGGGCAATTGATTGATGGCATCTTCAATATCGGCGTCTTTTTTGCCTTCAGCTATCAATTGTTGACGCAGTGTTTCTTTTTTACGATCCCATTCGACAACTCGAATATTATTTTCAGCTGCAATAGAATCGCTGGCTACTTGAAAATTATCGTTCGATACATCAAACAAGTATTCGGCCCTTTGTAGCAACACTAAAGCTGTCGTAGCCGAACTTGCATTTGAAGATTTTTCAAGATAGTCTTTACTCTGTTTAAGACCTTGATCCAACAATTGAAGACGTTCGCCTTCGAGCTTATTTTTCTGCGCTTCAAGATCTTGTTTTAATTTCAGAAGATCTTCACTTGAAACTTTTTCCAATGAAGCGTCGGATTTTGAGTTTTTACCGTCCTGTGCATATAAAAGCTGCACCATCATCAACAGCATCACCACAAGCGCTTTGGTAAAAATTTTCATAATGCTTCCCGCTTATTTTTTAAAATGACATTTTTAACAATTTTAACTCAAGCTGCAACAAAAGAGTATTTGCGAGGGCAAACCAACTCTTCCATTACCGAACAACGATTGGGGTCATTAAGCGCATCCCGATAAATGTATAAAGCCATTTCACCGCCATTATCAACACTTTCATCAACATCTTCTTCCGATTTTTCTTCGTTCTGCTTCTCGCCGTTCGTGCTATCAGCATCCGATTGGAATTCTTCCGTTCCGTTTGAAATCGAGTCCATTGGAGCATGATTTACCGAATCAATCTCGGTCGCTGCAGTACTGTCAGAGGTGGTTTCTTCGGTAGTTTTGTTATCATTCTGCTGTTTATTACTAATCCGAGCACTATCGGATATGGTCACTACTTCCGGAACAATGTCTTTATAATCATACGGATCATCGTCGGGTTTTTCAGTATCTTTAATCAAAAAGTATTGTTGTTCAAAAAATTGCTTTTGAGAGCTGCGCATTTCCCGCAATTCTTTCTCACGGATCTCGCGTTCTTTAAGTTTGATTTCCTGTTCAAGAACTGCGATCTGATGCTCATAATTTTTCTTACGTTCGGCCAGGATCTTATCGATTTGTGCTATAGCCCGGCCCATATCATCAATAGTTTCGGTTTTAGTTGTATTAATAACATATGTGATGTTATTACGTCCATAAGCCGCAAAATCGCCCCACAAATCCAAGTCAGCATAATTTTCAATATTATCTTGGGCCGTCATCCATACTTCATAATCTGCAAGTTGATAGTAAAAATCTGCAAGTTTGTTTCGTTCTGTCTTAAGCTTTATAATCGCATTCTTATTATTTTTTGCCTGAGCTTCTTCCATCAATCGATCTATTTCAGCTAATTGGTCCTGCACTTGTTGTTTCTCACGAGTCAGTTTTTCTCTCAAAATTGCATAAGCACGGTTTCGAGAATCAATCTCGCTTAATAAACGGGGCAGATTATTTTGCGAGAAATAACTTTGTGTTTGAAATGTCGAATAATCATCCAGAACAACCTCATTCATCTCGCCACCGAGCTGATCGGCAAGCGATTTGACGGATTGGTCGACGCTACCACTGTCGAGCGCCGTCTTGGAATTATATCCGACAACTGTTTCCAGATCCGTGGCCGTTTTATTTAATTCCTGAGTTAACGCCTTTATGGCTTTCTGATCATTTTTTGCCTCAGCGTTTTTCAAACGTTGTTCCGCAACTTTAAGCTTACCGACTAATCCAGAAACTACTTCGAAATAAAAACTGGAACGTCCGCTGGCTTTTGACGCTTTGTTAAAGCCGTTGTCTCGAAGGGCAATCTTCAACATTCTCGACATGATGTTGTAGCGATTATATAAAATGCTGTCCCGTCGGAAACTCGCCGATTGTTTGGCTTCATCCAATTGATCTAATACACGATAAATAGAATCTCTTTCTGATACAAATTGATCGGCCAAATATTTCGCTTCCATCGAGTTTGCAACATAGTTGTATGCTTCAACAGAGTAGAGTTCTCGATCTTTATCGGATAAGAGTGGGTCAAGCACGTGAACATTGCCTAAAAGCGTTTTGGCTTCAAAAACAAAATCAGAAGATGGAAAATTACGTACCAGGGAATCAACGTAAATTTTAGCTGTATCGATGTTGTTATCTTTGAAATAAGCCCAGGCGGCTACCAACAACGCCGCATCAAAATATTCCGATTCGGAACTCAGACGATCGACTTGAGGCATAACCGCACGCGCCTTTAATCCATTGACGGATTGTTCATAGCGGATGTATGCAATTTTTAATTTTGCTAAATCGGTTATCCTGCGTTGAATATCTAAATCATAAATTTTAACATTTGTTTTGGGCTTAATGACTTGTTCTAAGGTTTCAACTGCCGTCTCATATACATCCTGATTAGCTTGGCAATTGGCAATTCCATATAATGCCGGGATATAATACATCGACGTGGCCGGTATTTCGCTCAAAATAGTAATGGCACGAGAATAATCGGACGTACGAACATTGGTTATACCCGCAAGATAAGTTAATTCGTAGTATTTATTTTCGGATCCAACTTTCTTACCTACTTTTGTCTGGTACTCACCGTAATAGCGATCCATTTTATTCCGGCTTGTCTCGACATAGGCCATGCGGATTAATTTAGTAAGCGCCCTTTCGGCGAACTTGGAATCGGGATAATCCTTAGTAATTTTTGCGAACTGAGTTTCCGCATTCTCATAATCACCCATATAGAAATAGCACTCGCCTAAATAAAAGCACACGTCATCCCATTGTGTAAAATAAGGTTTGTAACCTTCGAGTATATCCTCAAATTCTAACGCCGCTGTTCGATAAACTCCTTGCAAATATCGCTTGAAAGCAATATCCAATTGCATTCCCAACAAAGTCGAGTTATCGGTTGGTTGACTCACTTTTAAGATTTGATTCCGCAATGAAACAATTCCAAGCCGTGTCAGTTCAAATTCTTCGCCATAAATCCTTTCATACTCAGTGTGCAGATCCACAAGTGCCTCGGCGTCTTTTAATTCCCCGGTCTGCGCTTTAACTGAGCGTGCTTCAACGATTTTTAACGAAATATCATTGAGTTGTTTTTTGAGTTCGTCTTTTTTTTCAGTGGAAGCCAGCGCAGTTTTCCATTCCTGTTCGATATCTTTAGACAACGTCCCCTTGCTTTTGCGGTTTTTCAAATCTTTCACCACTACCTGAATGAGATCGTATAGATATTGCTCATTGTAAATGTAACGATAAGCAAAACTAGCGCTCAGATAACTGCTATATTTCTTGGCCTCGTCGTTGTAGTCTTTCTGTACTTCCTTCGAAGGTTTTTGGGCGTGCAAACTTTCTCCCGTCAACCACACCGTCAAAAACAACACGATCGAAACCGCAATTTTCATATAATCCTCTGCATTTCGTTGAAAGAAAAAAGAAAGGCGTTCATGAATGAAGAATAATGGTGATTGAGTCTTGATTAATTTATAAAGTTTTTTAATGAAGTCAAGTTAATTTATAGGTTTACAAAAAGTAACAACTAAAAATTGTATGAAAGTTCTGCACTGCGGATGGACAATTTCTTATGCAAAGAGTTATGCAATTTGTATAAGCATTCGATCAATTAAATTTTAAAAAAATATTATTGACTTTTGTATAGTAAACTTTTATTTTTAGGCATGCCTAAATTTTATTTTAGATATAATAAATATGTCGGATGAAAAACAGGTCAACAGAAGATTATTTAAAAAAAATTTTTGGACTAAGCCGTAAAATTGACAAAGTTACTACTTCAGCCATTGCAGAAAGTATGAACATCTCTTCGGCTTCCGTCACGGATATGATTAAAAAGCTATCCGACCTCGATTTTCTGTCCTATACTCCTTATCACGGCGTTCGCCTTACTAAAAAAGGAGAAAAGCTTGCCTTGAAAGTTATTCGCAGACATCGCCTTCTGGAATTATTCTTAGTTGAAGCGCTTCATTTCTCATGGGACAAAGTGCATGAAGAGGCTGACCGGCTTGAACATGTTATCTCAGAAGA
>JAIBAF010000051.1 GCA_019695335.1 bacterium | reverse complement strand
GACCGGAAACTCCGTTTTCATGAATCGGCCATCACCAAACTCATGTCGGACGAACCGCACGTCATGGTATGGAAGGGCATTCATAATCATCTCCGCGCAGACGCTTTTTTTCATCAGTCGGAATTTTTCAAAAAAACATACGATAAAATCCGTCCTCTGCTGGTGCGCCGTATTCCGGTCTCTCACAATGCCCGGCCGTTTTTTCTCGCGCACATTCTCGTTGAAATGCTGACCGACCATGTATTACTTAAATCGAATCCATCGCTTGCTGATGAATTTTACAATGCGATGCAGTCGGCCCATCACGACGATATCAAAAAAATGATTGAGCATTATTTCCAAAAGCCGTTGCCCGGCATTGAAAACCATTTCCGTATTTTTTTACAGGAACGTTTCCTCGCTTCCTATACTTCGCTCGAGGAAATAGTCCATGCCTTGAATCGCGTGATCCGGCGTACGCGGCAAGAGCCGTTCGATCCCGGGTTTGTTACAGTTTTATCCGATTGCACTGTAATAATCGACCAGGATTTTCCAATTTTTATCAACGACATTGATTATTTCCGTACCCACTTTTTCCCATATTGATTCCGATTGATTCTCAAGCTCCAGTTGGCTAATTTGAACCGAATTTTTTCATAGTAACCGGTTTATTTTTAAAAATGATTGAACCATTTCCATTTCGCGTTCTGCTGTATTATAAATATGTTTCCATCAGCGATCATGAGGCGTTCGCACGAGAACACCTGGCTTTTTGTAAAGAGCTCGGCATGCGCGGACGAGTGATCATCGCGCCGGAGGGCATCAATGGCACCGTTTCGGGTACAATTGAACAAACGGACCGGTACATGGCGCAGATGCGTGCCGACGAACGGTTTTCCGATATGTGGTTTAAGCACGATCCGGTCCCCGATCATGTTTTCAAAAAAATGTTCGTTCGTCCCCGCCATGAAATCGTCACGCTCGACTGGGAAGAAACGATCGATCCCAATAAGACCACCGGGCAATATTTGAATCCGGCTGAATTTCATCAGATGCTGCAGCAGAACGATGTGATCGTCATCGACGGCCGTAATGATTACGAATTCGAAATGGGACATTTTCATAAGGCTATTCGCCCCGACGTCCGCTCATTCAAAGAATTTCCGGAATGGATCGAACGGGAATTGTCCGATAAAAAAGACACGCCGATCCTCACGTATTGCACCGGCGGCATTCGCTGTGAAAAGCTGTCGGGCCTGATGTTGAAACAAGGCTTCAAAAATGTTTTCCAGTTGTACGGCGGCATTGACGCGTACCGCAAAGATTTGCAGGTAAAGGGCGATCTGTTCGAAGGAAAGTGCTATGTTTTCGATGACCGTATCGGCGTGCCGGTCAACCAGGTTAATCCGACCATTGTCACGCATTGCAAACATTGCGGAGTGATCACCGACCGGTTTGCCAACTGCGCGCATCTGGATTGCCACACCCGGTTTTATGTATGTGTGGATTGCGAGAAGAAATTCCGCCGGTCGTGTTCGGCAGCGTGCGCCGAGGCGGAACATCATGAATGGAATTTGCAGATTATTTAGTTTCTTATGTTCGCCCTTCGACTTCGCTCAGGGCTCAATTCAAAAAATCAAAAAATTATGTCTGACCACTACTACTCCAAAGGCGAAGAGATCGCTAACAGTGTTACCCACGGATTGGGCGTTATGCTCAGTATCGCCGGGCTTGTTATATTAATTATCT
Organism: bacterium; assembly: GCA_019695335.1. NCBI lineage: Bacteria > bacterium. The sequence goes on along the minus strand of JAIBAF010000051.1, from coordinate 25,398 downwards.
ATGCCGCGCTCAACGGAACGGCGATACACGTCGTGAGCGCCACGATTTTCGGTTCTACGCTGATCTTGTTGTATACCGCTTCCACCCTTTACCATTCCTTTCAGTCGCCGCGCGTGAAACGTATCATGCGTATCCTGGATCATTCGGGAATTTATCTACTGATCGCCGGAACGTACACGCCTTTCACATTGATCAGCTTGAACGGCGCGTGGGGCTGGAGTCTTTTCGGAGTCGTTTGGGGATTGGCGCTGGCCGGCGTGATTTTCAAAATCTTTTTTACCGGACGATTCGGCGCCGTTTCAACCGTCATTTATTTAGCGATGGGTTGGATTGCCATCGTCGCCATCAAGCCGATGATCGAGCTGATTCCAACCGGAGGACTTTGGTGGATACTAGCCGGCGGGTTGGCGTACAGTTTCGGAGTAATTTTTTATGCGTGGAAAAAACTTCCTTATGCCCATGCCGTCTGGCACATGTTTGTGCTGGGCGGAAGTGTCTGCCATTTTTTTGCGGTTTTATTGTATGTCATACCTTGAACGGTAAAGATGAAACGACTATTGCTATTTCTAGTTATCATAGCCGCCGGGTGTGAAACAAGCTCTTCCCCCGTTATTCCGGATCTGGAATCGGCTGATTGGTCAACGCTCATCGAACCGCTGTGGATCCTTGATATGGTCGACGATGGGACATTGATCTGGGCTGGTACGAATTCCGGTCTGATCCGCATCAATAAATCCACCAAAGACACGATGGCGTATACGCCGACCAATTCTCCTATCCCTTCTTATTCAATCAATTCCATTGCGAAAGGTGATAGCGGTTTTCTTTGGATCGGAACGGGCAATGGGTTAGTTAAAACAAATTTCGACTCATGGAATATCTTTAATTCAGTGAACAGCGATTTACCGTCTAATTCGATCGCCCATCTCACGTATACTCCGGACGGAACCTTGTGGATGGTTTCCGGCAATAAACTGGTCACGCTCAAAAGTACGGGTTTTGAAAATTTTAATGCGACGGGACTTCCTGCGCAAGGCATTACCACCGTCGCATTAAAAAACAAAAACGACATCTGGGTGGGCACGTGGGGCGGCGGTGCAGCCCATTACAACGGTTCGAAGTGGACCGTCTACACGCAGAATAATTCCTATCTCAGAACGTCCTTTATTTTTGATATCCGGATCGACGGCGACTTGGTTTGGATCGGCGAAGGCGGCGGGCTCAATCGTATCGATGGAAAGTTGTGGAGTTATTACACGGCTGCTAATTCCGAATTGCCTCAAAACGACGTGACCGTCATTGCCGCCGGTAATGACATTCAATGGCTTGGTACCTACGAAGGTGGTTTCGCTTTGTTTAACGGTAAGCGATGGAAAATTTTCAATTACGATAATTCGATATTACCGTCGCTTTACATCACCAGTTTTTTGATCACTAAAAAACAACAATGGGTCGGTACCCGACACGGTTTAGTTGTTATTGAATAACGGAGGCCCCATTATGAAATGGATGTTAGCTTTTACGATCTTCTTTAGTTTTACGTCAATAAATGCACAACGAAAACTAGGCATAAAACCGACCGATTCGGGTGGCAAACTAATGGCGGAACAAGCGTGCTACGACGTCAGATTTTACGACCTTAGTCTGAAAGTTGAACCGGCAGAACAATCGATTGCAGGAGTTTTGACGGCGCGCGCAGTGATCGTACAACCGACGGAATGGTTTGTGATGGATCTCGACACGCTTTTGTCGATCCAAAAAATTACCGAGATCAATCGGAATGGCGAAACAATACGGTCTTTTGAGCGGCGCGGATGGAAAGTATGGATCGCGCTGGGAACGACACGTCAGCCAGGTTCGGAAATATCGATCGCCGTGACGTACGGCGGTAAACCCCGCGTAGCACAACGCCCGCCCTGGGTCGGCGGATTTATCTGGAACACAACGAAGGACGGACAACCATGGATCGGTGTAGCTTGCCAAAATGACGGCGCCGACATCTGGTGGCCTTGCAAAGATCATCCGAGCGACGAACCGGATTCCATGAGCCTGCATATTACCGTACCCATTTCACTGTTATGCATCGCGAACGGCCGTGATCAGGGCGTGGTAAAAAATAGCGACAGCACGCACACCTTTCACTGGTATGTGACAACGCCGATCAATAACTACGGTGTTTCTATCAACATCGCTCCCTACAAAAAAATAGAAGGCTCTTATACCAGCATTACCGGACAAGTCCTCCCTATCGCGTATTGGGTATTGCCTGAAAATTATGAAAAAGGGTTGATCCTGTTTAAACAAATTCCCGAGCATTTACGCTTTCACGAAAAACTACTCGGACCTTATCCTTTCCGCACCGATAAATATGCGGTCGTTGAAACGCCCTATCTCGGCATGGAACACCAAACCGTGATTGCGTACGGTAACAACTATACCAACAATCCTTTCGGATTTGATTTTCTGCATCATCACGAATTATCGCACGAGTGGTGGGGCAATCTCGTCACCGCCGTCGACTGGAGTGACATCTGGATCCATGAAGGGTTTGGGGCTTACATGCAGCATTTGTACGCCGGCGAACTCAAGGGAGAAAAGGCTTATCACGAATCGCTCGCCGCTTTGCGTCCAAGAATCAGGAACATGAAACCGGTCGCCGAGCGTCGCGCTCTGACGATCAATGAAAGTTATCTCGTGGCGCCCGATTTTGTCGAAAGCGATGGAGACAATTACACCAAAGGCACCTGGATTTTACACACGCTTCGTTACCTGATAGGCGACGACGCTTTTTTTAAATCGCTACGCCGTATGACCTACCCCGACTCAGCCATGGAAAAAATTACGAATGGAAAACAATGCCGTTTCGTTTCAACGGACGATTACCTTGCAACCGTAGAGTCCATTACAGGAAGGAAATTCGATTGGTTTTTTGAAGTATATTTTCGGCGTGCGCAACTCCCGAAATTGATTTCAACCATCGAAGGCAATAAATTATTACTCCGATGGGAAACACCGGACCATCTGCCTTTTCCGATGCCGGTCACGGTTCAACTAGGTCAAGAAAAAAAACAAATCGCTATGCCTGACGGAAAAGCTGAAGTGATTGTCCCCAAAAATATTCAACCTGTCATTGATCCGGATCAATGGTTGTTAATGGATTGACAGCCATTTAAAATAATTTATGCATAATCTTATTTTGCTCGCGCTGTGTTTTGCACTTGGCATTGTTTTGCGCCGTTTCAAGAAATTACCCGACAACGCGACATCGGTTCTTTCGTCTTTTGTTATACACATCTCGCTCCCTGCGCTCACGCTGCTTTACATTCACGATTTACAATTGCATCCGTCGTTGCTCATTCCGTTATCCATGGCTTATCTTTTTTTCGGGTTGGCCGCAATATTTTTCTATTTCGTAGGAAAATGGATGAAACTGCCCACGAAAACCATCGGATGCCTCATGCTTACCGGAGGCTTGGGGAATACGGCGTTCGTTGGTCTGCCGATGATTGAAAGTTTTTATGGAACGGATGCGGTCGCTATCGGTATTATCGCCGATCAGGCGGGATCGTTTGTTGTTTTATCAACTTTCGGAATCATTACGGCGGCGCGTTACAGCGCGAGCGGAATTTCGGCAAAAGAAATTTCTAAACGAATCGTGTTGTTCCCGCCTTTTATCTCGCTGCTCGTCGCCATTCTGCTCATGCCGATTCCTTTTCCCGAATGGGCAACCTTCGTTCTCAATCGTTTAGGCTCGACATTGGCGCCGATGACGTTGTTAATCGTCGGATTGGAATTACGCCTGGATCATCTCAAAGGTAAAATTCCGATCCTCACCATTGGTTTGTTTTTTAAACTGGTTCTTGCGCCGTTGGCGCTTCTGGTATTTTATGTGTGGATTGTGGGAGGAAGTGGACAGATTCTACAGGTTACGATTTTTGAAGCGTCGATGCCGCCAATGATCATGGGTGCGATCCTGGCCATGCAATACGACCTCGATCGCGCGATGGCCACGCTTATGATCGGAATTGGCATTCCCGTTTCATTCCTGACCCTGCCGATCTGGTGGTGGCTTCTGAGGGGATTTTGAAAATTGCTGAAAACCGTTGCGGGAGCCACGGCCTTGAACAAATTCGAGTTTTTTCAACAGCCTGACTGAGGCAAGATTATCATGAAGAGTAAAAGCGTCAATCTGATCGAGCTTCAATCCATCAAATCCGTACCGAAGAATAACGTCAAGCGCTTCAAACATTAAACCGCGCCGCCGATATTCCTGTTTCAAGATATAGCCGATTTCTCCGACTTGACACGAGAAACCACGGTAAAATCCGCATGTACCGATAATCCTGTTTGTATCTTTCAAAGCAATGCCCCAGTGTATGGTGTGCCCAAATTGCTGATCTTCGGCAATACGTTCCAGCATCTGGCGTACTTCTTTTTCTGACTGAGCATGTAACCCGTCGTATACGGTTACCGGTAAAACATCGGCGAGATCGGCTTCTTCAATACCTCGCAAAATCAGACGTTCCGCATCGAACTGAGGAGCATTACGAAAAACAGATTCAAATGCGTTCATTTTATTTTTTAAATGTCAGAAGTAATTTGACATATTTACCGGGGTCACCGTTCAATTGAATCGATGCCTGATACTGCGTAAGCGCTTCGGCGACTTGATCGCTGATCGGGGGAAATTCAGATTGTTCAGTAAAAGCGGTAAAGCCGAGAAGATATCCTCCTCCGCCGGCGTTCAAAGAAATCTGCATAGGCTGTGTAGCTAATTGACCGATATAATTGATGGCATAATTGATCACTTTCACAAGCGGTTTATAATCCTCGACTTCCAGCCGGCAATCAAATTCCAGCGCCAAATTCGCATTCATTTCTTTTTTCTCTTTGATCATCATAATTAAATCGCGCAGATCGATCATTTCCTTTTCCATGAGAATTATCCTTTTTATAATTATTGGATGAAATCTGAGGAGGACTCATGGAGTGTAGTAAAATAAGTTTTGGCAATCAAGCGGCAACAAAAATTGCTTGTTAAAATTTTTATGGATATTTTAATATCACTGGTCACATAACATCAATACTTGCTTCTATGTTAAAACACCCGATGACATTCAGACCTCCCAAAGGCCACCCGGATCTGATCCGACGGTTGCTCAATGCCCGTAATATGATGGATAACCGGTTTGATCTGCCTCTTACGATCGAATGTCTTTCCGATGAAGCTTATTTTTCGCCGTATCATTTTTTACGGCAATTCCGTAAAATGTTCAATGAAACGCCGCATCACTATCTGACCCGCCGCCGGCTCGAACAGGCCAAATATCTTTTGGCACGTAGTTCGAAATCCGTCACTGAAATCTGCTACGAAGTAGGATTTGAAAGCCTGGGTTCATTCAGCACGCTCTTTCAAAAATATTCAGGTTTTCCGCCTTCCTCTTACCGCATTCGTTCTTATCATTTTTTCAACCACATTTCAGCCGCACCGGCACTGATCATTCCTTCGTGTTTCCTTACCGGGTACAACCACACTCTAAAACAGAGCAATTTTTAAGAAGCTTTGAAGGTGTTTGAAAACTATATTGTTCCGACATTAACTTTTATACCAAGGAGTTGCCATGATCAAAAAGCTTTCACACACAACATTTTTTGTAAAAGATCAGCAAGCGGCGCATGAATTTTATACTCAAAAACTCGGCTTCGAAGTGCGAACGGATGTGACCATGGACAATGGTTTTCGCTGGTTGACGGTTGGTCCTAAAGGACAACCGGATTTGGAGATCGTATTGATGGAACCGAAGGAAGGTCCGGTATTCGATAAGGCCACGGCCGCTAAAATACAGGAATTACTGGACAAAGGCGCCTTTGGTGCGGGCGTGTTCGAAACGGATGATTGCCACAAAACGTACGAAGAATTGAAAAGTAAAGGCGTTGAATTTACATCGCCGCCAACCGAACGGTTTTACGGTATTGAAGCATTATTCAAGGATGGATTGGGTAATTGGTTCAGCATGTCGCAACACAAATAAATGAACAGTCCATGTCAGTTCGTGTCCTGAGCGGAGTCGAAGGATAAGAATTGACATGGCCGATCACTTCACATTAAAATACTTCGCTTCGGGATGGTGAACGACAATCGCACTGGTCGACTGTTCCGGAACCAAGTGAAACTCTTCAGTCAGCGAAACACCGATGCGTTGGGGCTGGAGCAACTGAAATAATTTCGTCTGGTCTTCCAGGTTGGGGCACGCAGGATAGCCGAAACTGTAACGTGAACCGCGATAGCTTTGTTGAAATAATTTTTTGACATCCTTCGCATCGGCGATTTGGATACCCATCTCGGCGCGCATGCGGCAATGCCAATATTCCGCGAGCGCTTCGGCTGTTTCCACGCTCAGTCCGTGAAAATATAAATAATCGGAGTAATTATTCGACTCGAAAAGCTTCGCGGAATAATCCGATGCTTGTTGACCGACTGTCACCAACACACATCCGATCACATCGATGCGGCCTGATTCTTTTGAAGTAAAAAAATCCGAGATACAATAATAATGGCCGTCATGTTGCCGTGGAAATGTAAACCGCAATTTTTCCGTTTTAAGATCATCCTGATAAACGATCAAATCGTCGTTCTCCGACTGACACGGAAAGTAACCGTACGTAACTTTGGGAATGAGTAAGCGTTCGTTTTTACACCGTAATTTTAGCGAATCGAAAACCGGGCGGACTTTTTCTTTGACAAATTGTTCGTACTCTTCCACGTTCATCTTACCGCGCGTAAATTGCCACTGCCCGCGAAAGAGCGCGATCTCATTGATATATGGAAATACGTCGTCCAAAGAAATATCTTCAATAATTCTGCTCCCGTAAAACGGAACCTTTGGAATATCAACGTCACGCGCAACATTCGAGCGATGTTTAATTCCGGCCGATTGTTTGACTGCAGATTTTTGTTGTTGCTGCAGCCACACGTGTACTTTTTCAAGATGCTCATATTCATGCGCAAACGTCGCTCCGGCAATGATCGTTCCGACCGAGTCTTCTTTCAGTGATTGTTGAAAATGCTCCGGCTTCAATTGCTGCACTTGCGCAATAACCGCCGTCTGCATTTCATTCCACGCATCCATGATCTCCGGACGCGAGGCATTGCTGTATTCTTCGACGCATTGATCGTTAAATCGTTGTCCGTCTTCATCAGTAAAACGCCGGATCGTAGATAGATTGCCTCTCATCAACTGCTGCAAGCGTTCGATCGTAACTTTTTCCCATCCGATAAAATGAGCGATGATATCACGAACGGACCATTGGCCGAAAGTATTTTTACGAATAAATTCGTCGTCTGCAATATAATCGAGAACTTTATTCCATTGATGCCGGACCAGTTTGATACGTTTGATTGTTTCAGCCGCAGAATCGGCAGGTAATTTTAGCAGGTCTTCTTTAGGAGCCGATTCCAACGACTCGCCGCTGATGATTTTCTCCATAACGCGAAGTCCTGAAAACGCATCTTCGCAATAAAACAAAGGCCCTTTAAACACGGCTCGCAAATCTTCCTCAACGTATCGCCGTGTCAAAGCTGCACCGCCTAACAATACCGGAACTTGGATGCTGCGTTCGGTCATCACTTCCAGATTTTCTTTCATGATCATCGTTGATTTGACAAGCAAGCCGCTCATACCGATCGCATCGGCTTTATGTTCATCCATAGCCGTCAACATCGTTTCGACCGGACACTTAATACCGAGGTTGATGACCTTATATCCGTTATTGGTCAAAATGATATCGACCAAATTCTTCCCGATATCATGTACGTCACCTTTGACGGTCGCAAGAACCATCGTACCTTTTTGAGAATCGCCGGTTTTTTCCATAAACGGCTCAAGATATGCCACCGCCGTTTTCATAACTTCCGCCGATTGCAATACAAACGGCAATTGCATTTCACCTTTTCCGAAAAGTTCACCGACAACTTTCATTCCATCCAGCAAAATCGTATTGATGATATCCAGCGGTTTGTACGACACCAGCGCCAGTTTCAAATCTTCTTCAAGGCCTTTTTTCTCGCCGTCGATGATTCTGTTTTTCAAACGCTCTTCAACGGTCTTAGCCGTTTGTACTTTGGAAACGCTCTGGTCGGATTTTTTGTTTGAATAAAAATTAATGATCTCGACGAGCGGATCGTACGCAAGCTTTTTTTCTTTTTCTTCGGACAAACTTACTCCTTAATAAGACTTAAGCGCGGCAATATAAACACATCAGACCTATAATCAAAAGGATTTCATCCACGGTATCAGGCTTTCGATCGCTTGAATGGCTTCAGTACCTGAAACGGTATCATCTTCTCCAAATCGTTTTTCATCGAACGGCTTGAGTATGCCCAACGAAACTATAGCGGCTATTTCGTCGAACAGGACATGCGAACGCGGTACATCTAGCCAGACGGTTTGATTGAATTCGATCTTTTTGCCGGACCGTTTCACGATACCGAAAGCATAATGTGCAAGGTTACGTCGTTTAAGAACGTAGCCACCGCGGAATTTCCGGTCAGGCAGTATTTCCATGACTTCAGCTCCAACTGCACTGGCCGCATAACGGAATAATGGGTCGCTATCGTTCAAATCTTTGAAGGTTATATTATTATTAGAAGGAAGTTCTAAAATCACCGTTAAAAGAAATGCCAGATCGCTGCGATCAATTGCATTTTTTCTTCCGATAATCTCCAATCGTTCTTGTTCGTACGAAACAAACGGAAAACGATGAGCGGAAAAAACATCATAAGCGTTCTCGATACGGTCACGCCGCTTTAACCCGGGGATGTCCATCAACGTTTTATAAATATGAGCCGCTTTACGAACATTACCGATCTTGTCGTACGATTGTGCCAGCAAGAATAGTGCATCGGCGTACGACGAATCGCCCGCTTCAACCCGTTCAAGATGAATAACGGCATCGTTAATTTTTCCCAATCGAAAACCGGCCTCTCCCAAAAGATAATTGAAGCGATTGTGTTGTGAGAAAAGTACAGCAACCGGAGTTAAAACCTTATCGGTCCGGTCGTAGGCTTCGTCCAAAGCAAACGTTTCGGCTATACCACAATAAGCATCGGCCAAAAGCGAATCCATCGCAATGGCTTTCCAATAAAGCTCCACAGCCGAAACCGTTTTACCGCGGTCTTGTTCGTACCGCCCTTTTTGATAAAAGCGTATGGCTCGGTCATGCTTTTCGGCCTGTGTCAAAGGCCCGGAACACCCGACAACTACAATGGACAAAACGATCAGAAAATCGCGTGTAGTATTGAAGATAGTCAACGAAGATTATAGAGTGAATGAAGTTTATTTGAGCGAGAGACGGGGATCGAACCCGCGACGTCCAGCTTGGGAAGCTGGCATTCTACCGCTGAATTACTCTCGCATAGACGTACGTCAATATAGACAACCGAATGTATTTTGTCAATATGACTTTCGCCACAACCAATGTCAAAATGCCCAAAAAATTCGCTTGACATTCCATGATGTGGCTTTTATATTGATTTTATACAAGTGCAAATGTTCATTTGATTGATGATGTGTGTAAGGCTCATTGAGTCCTGGCGGTTACTCCTTTTGGTGGCATTTCTTTTCAGACCCTTGTCTCAAAATAAATCCTGAAAGTTTATCCCAAGTCTCAAAGTGTATGGGCGCTTTGAGATTTTTTATTTCTATTCCCATGTTTCTAACCCTTTTTTAGGAGAAATTTCTATGAATACCAGCAAACTGTACGTTGGTAATCTCTCGTACAAAGCGGACGAACAATCGTTGGCCGATCTTTTCCGCCAGGCCGGCACGGTCAATTCCGCCAAAATCATCGTCGACAAAATTTCCGGACGCTCCAAAGGTTTCGGTTTTGTCGAAATGAGCAACCTGGATGAAGCTACCAAAGCCATCCAGATGTTCAACAATTTCTCCTACATGGAGAGAAACCTGGTTGTCAACGAAGCCAAACCTCAGGAAAAGAGAAGCTTCGGTGACCGTAACCGGAGAGGTTAGAAACAGCAACCCTTGATACGATTGTTGTTCCCGATCGATACAACGCCCTGCCCCTTTGCAGGGCGTTTTTGTTATTGTAACTCCTTACGGTTTTTTCTATATTGGCTCGCAAAAAAATCCGCACGATGCGCATTCTCATTTGTATAAATCAATAGTTAAACTTACACTTTTAATTAATTAATCGCATGCAGCCGGTGAAATTGCTGGATTATTTTTTCGTATTAAGGCCGATGCTTTTTTTCCAAGGATGGACCCTCACGTTGGCCGGGTACTATGTCGCCAGAGTCGTGACCGGCGATGATTGGAATATTCTTTCGGTCGGTTGGTTTCCGCTTCTTCAGATTTTTTTGTCAACGGCATTGTTTATGGGATGGGTATTCATTCGCAATCAGATCGAAGACATTGAAACCGACAAAAAGAATCAGAAATTGTTTCTCATTTCTGGCAACCATATTCCGCTTCAACACGCCATTATCGAAGCGCGATTGCTCCTGCTTTCGGCTTTGGTGTGTGCATGGTGGATGAGCTGGATATTTTTTTTAGTTTTTGCTGCTGCGTGGATTTTAGGCATTTTATACAATGAACGTCCTTTTCGCTGGAAAAATCGTCCGATCCTTGGGATTTTCATCAATGTTCTTGGCGGGCAACTGTTTTTTATCGTTGGATGGCTTATTCGTAAGCCGCTCGAACCGTCTCTATTTTTGATCATGCTTCCTTATATTTTACTTAGTGTCGCATTCTATATTTACACAACACTCTTTGATGTTCATGGCGATGAAGCCACCGGTAAAATTACTTTTTCGGTACGATTCGGTATGCGAAAAGCAGCCCTTACCGGTTTATTATTTTTAGGTGTAGGTCTGACCGCCGGATTTTATGTGAAGGATTATTTTATTTCGATCGTTATTCTGTTTTCTCTGCCGTTATGTATCTATTTGACTTTTCGAACCACGTGCGAAAATGCAAATAAAGCCGTCAAAGTTTCGTTGGCGGTTTTTTCACTCGGTGTTTGTGTATCGTTCCCGCCTTATTTACTTCTGATGATCGCATTTTTCTATTTCACTAAAGTATATTACAAATTGCGGTTTAATTTCAATTATCCTAATTTCAAGGCAGAGTCTTGAAAAGCATTAACGTGATATGAAATCTGTTTTTTCATATTTATTGGTTTTCATTTTCATCGGCGGAGCCATCGCTATCATTCCGATGGAACGATTATTCGATGAACTCGTGAACTCAGACAAATTAATTGAAAATGTCCGACATGCCCGTCTTTATGAGCAATTATTGAAAATCGTCTCTGACAATCTTACGAAAAATTCTTCCCTGGCGCGGCTTAAGAACACACCGCTTGAATTGACTGAAACCGAAATTCAAGAAGTCTTGAAGCAAACTTTCCCTGAAGATTGGTTTATCAATAATCTTCAAGCGTCACATCGTATGCTCTTAAATCATCTTGACGGAAAAGTTCAAGGTAATGGCATTCGGCTTGGTTTTTTGATAACCGATAAAAAAGATTTACTGATCGAAAATTTCTCCGGAATTTTCTCAACAAAATTTTCTTCCCTGCCCGCATGTTCGGAAAAGGATCTAATCAAACTTGGAATGGCCTTATATACTTCAAACCAAGATGTAAAAGCTTTAATTCCAGATTGCCGGCCACCGCAAAAAATTGAACAAGCAATACTTCAATCTATTCATCAGTCGGTATCGGAAACTATTGATCAATTACCCGACACCGTTGACTTTCTAAATCCCAAATTGCTGAAAAATGCCGATATCAAAATCGAAACTTCCATACATAATCTGGCAGCCCTTCGCAATATTTCCAATAACTTTGGAACACCGGCATACTTTGTACTCTGCATTATTTTGATACTGATTGCTCTCATCAATTGGAACAACAAAAAGCATATGCTGTTTCGAATAGGCGTTCCCATTCTGGTTTCTGGTTTGATTGTATGTTTGTTATTTGGCCTGGGGTATATGGCGCTCCAAGGAAAACCCGGTAAAATCGAGAAGACCATTCACATTGACAGTGTCAATGTCGATACCATTCAATTGTCCGAAGGAGTAACTGACTTAGTCCTGTCATTTGGAAAATCATTGATGGTCAATTATTTTACGAATGCTTTGATTTTTTCAATCATTGTTACGTCTTTCGGAATTTTCATAATGATCGCCAGTAATTTTGTTGGCACGCCTGCCGGTAAAACCGTTGATTCTCCATGACAAAATTTTATCAAGATCTTATAGATTATTTGGATCGGTACGGCCGGCTAGCCGTTGCGACGATAGTTCGGGCCGAAGGCTCGACACCCCGAACGGCCGGCGCTAAGATGCTGATATTTCCTGATGGAAATTTTCAATACACTGTTGGCGGCGGGCTTTTTGAATCAATGGTTATTCAAGATGCATTGTCCGTACTGAATTCACAGGAAGCTTTACTTAAAAAATATTCCTTTAATCAGGAAGGTAAATATGCCATAGGAGCTGTCTGTGGCGGCACCGTGGAGGTTATGATTGAAATGATCATCGCATCACCCAATCTCTGCATTATCGGCGGCGGCCATGTCGGGCAAGCCCTGGCGCGTCTTGCTTCTCAACTTGATTTCAATATTACGTTGATCGACGATCGTGAGGAATACGCCCGTGCATTATTTCCCCACGATCGTATCCGCGTCATTCATACGCCGCCCGACTACAGCGCGATCCCGGAACCGGCTGAGAACTCTTTCATCTGTTTGGTTTCTAAAGGTTATGCCAGCGATGAGGCTGCATTACGGCAAATCATCCGGAAGCCTGTTCGTTACATCGGTATGATCGGCAGCCGAAAAAAAATCCGTACTGTGTTTGAAAACATGCAGAAAGACGGATTTGAGCAAAGCCTGTTTGAGAAAATTCACGCACCGATCGGCCTTGATATTCGTTCGGAAACGCCTGAAGAAATTGCCGTCAGCATCTTGGCTGAGATCATCCAATATAAAAATGAACAATGATTTTTCTTCCATAGCTGAATTTGCCCGCACTTCTACTGCCGGTCGTTTTAATATTATTCCTGTTGACTCAATTGATTCGTCCAACCGCTACGCTAAACTTCTTCTTTCTGAAAAAAAAATCGGCCATAACACCGTTATCCTTGCCGACGAACAAGTCCAAGGGAAAGGCCGGCTCAATCGTTCCTGGGCATCTCCGCCGGGCGTCGGATTATGGATGTCCATCGTTGTAGAACCAGAACTGCCAGCAACACAGTGGTTTTTATTTACGTTTATGAGCGCCGTCGCGGTAGCAGAAGCGATCGAACATCAAAGCGGACTTGAAGTGCAGTTGAAATGGCCTAACGACGTCTTGATTCGCAGGAAAAAAACATGCGGGATTTTACTCGAAAGTGTTTCGGTCGATCAAAAAAGTTTTCTCATCATCGGCATTGGCCTTAATGTCAATCAACCTGAATTTCCCGATGAATTGCTGCACAAAGCGACGTCTTTGGCTATTGAGGCCGGCAAAGAAATTTCGCGGCGCGAAATTTTTGTGGAAATATTGCTACGATTCAGTCAACATTATTCGATGTTAGATATATCGATTTTGCGAATTTGGAAAAAAAGAACCGATTTTTTTCGACAGCCGATTACAATCTTTGAATTAAATCAGGAATTTGACGCAATTGCATTAGATGTCAATGATGACGGAGGCTTGATCGTCGACGTCAACGGTCTTCGTCGAACGATTTATGCAGGCGATGTGCGGATTCAATGGCAACAAGTTTGAGGAAAAAAACCCTCGCTTCTAACGAAGTTCTGAACTACAGTAAGTATTGATAGTAAGGGATTAATTAGATTCCTTACCTACCCGGTATTTTTCTTCAATGCTTTTACTGATCAGACCGCCGAGAAAAACCGAAGAGATTAACAGAAAAGCATTCAAAAAGAGTAACTCCAGAATATCCTGATGAATTCGGGTCAAAGTAACCGCTGACATGACTGCAAACAAAAGAAAAATTATTGGCGTTACCCAAAGGCGCGCATAATAAATAATGCGCAGGTGTGGATTGTCTCGCAAAATCGCGGCATTATGGTATCCGCGCTTTCCGATAAATCGCGGCCAGAAATAAAAAATCACAGCCGCTTCAAGCAAGGAGAACAGCAGGAATTCCTTCATACTTTCACCTCATGGTTAATTCGAAGAAATTAGGGTCAACCTGTTGTACAAGGTTACAGGGTAATCAGTCTGAAATTTTTTCTACATTCGCCTCAATAATTTTTTGAGTTCTTGTTTCGTTTCATTGGTAATGGATGAAACATCAAAAGTTTTTATTTCCCGGTCTTTCATAATAACTTTGCCGTCGACAATTACAGTTTTCACATCCGAGGAATGTGCGGAATAAACGATCTGAGAATAAATCGACTCCGCCGGTGTGGTATGGATATTATCCAAATTCATCAATATAATATCGGCTTTTTTGCCAACTTCGATACTCCCGATCTGATCATCTATACGCAATGTTTTGGCTCCGTTGATTGTCGCCATTTCAAAAACTGTTTCCGCCGTTAATGACTTCGGTCCTAAACGCGGTTTTTGAATTAATGCCGCTAACTTCATTTCCTGGAGCATGTCGAGGTTATTGTTACACGGCGCTCCGTCGGCACCTAACGAAACCGGAATGCCCATCGCCAACAGTTCAGGCACTTTAGCAATTCCGGAACCTAATTTCAGATTAGACGACGGACAGTGCATTACTTTCGTTTTTGTATCCCGGATAATTTCCATTTCACGGTCATTCAGCCAAATGCAATGTGCAAGACAAAGGCGCTCATTGGCCAATTGAATCCGGTGAAAGTATTCGACATTGGACGCTTGACAGCGTTGGATCACCGCTTGTAATTCCCCGCGATTTTCTGAAGCGTGAGTGTGTACCAGCAAGTTTTCATCGCGCGACAGATCCCGGACATCGCATAAAAGCGGCTCACTGCAAGATAAGACAAAACGGGGAGCAAAAGCAAATTGAATTCTGCCGCCAGCACTATTATGCCAGTCGCGTTTCAGCCGTAAACTCTCACCGATCGACCATGCTCGGCTTTCTTCCAATCCCTTCGGGCCGCCCGGGCAATCGTCCATCATCGCTTTGCCTGAAAAAGCACGGATGCCTGAAATTTCAATTTGCTCAAAAATATAATCGTGGTGATGCACGGTGCCCATATCCAAAATCGTAGTAGTGCCGCCGCGGATCAACTCAGCGAGCGCCAACCGCGCTGATGTACGGATGGACGCCGGCGTATGAGCCGCTTCAAAAGGCCAGATTTTTAATTTCAGCCAATCCAGTAATTCAAGATCGTCCGCCAGATTCCTGAACAACGTTTGGCACAAATGAACATGTGTCTGAACAAATCCTGGCGTTGCTACCAAGCCGCTTGCATGGATACGAATGGCATTTTTATAGTCGTTTGGTTTTAGTTTTCCGATTTTGGAAATCCAAGAACCTTCAATTAAAATATCGGCGTGACGAATGCTTCGCTCGGCATCCATGGTTACAATAGTAGCATCATGGATCACAATTTTTTTCATAACCACCTCATGGCAATATAAGCATCATTATGTCCATAACATTTGTCATGGTAGGACCTGTGCGCACATGTGTTTCCATTTGTTCAAAAAAACTATATGAATCGTGATTTTTTAAATACGTCACACCATCCAATTTTTTTTCAAGCGAATGGTTATAAATTTCATTCGAAACCCATGCGCCGGCCGCATCGGTTGGGCCATCTGTTCCGTCAGTACCGGCGGCAAAAAATAAATATGACTTTGTATCTTTGAGTGCTACCATTGCCGACAATGCCGCTTCCTGGTTGCGTCCGCCTTTTCCATGTCCGCTGAGTGTTACAGTTGTTTCTCCGCCGCCGATATAACACAAAGGTTTTGTGGTTTTTGATTTGAGTGTCAATGCCTGATTGATGAAATCAACGGCTACTTCGCGCGCTTCTCCGGCAAACATCTTGCCCATTTTGTGACATTCGTACCCGAGCAAGCCGGCTGTCCGATCGCATTCAGCAAGAGCTTTATCATTATCGCCAATAATGATATTATTGACATTTCCAAAGAGTCCATCATCAGCATTTTCGTTGTCTATGCGCGACCGCCACTGATCCAATTTGTATTTTTTCAAAACAGTATCCACTTCATCCGGAAATGCGGCATTCGGAAATGTTGGACCCGATCCAATGTCGGCTGCACGATTACCAATCACATCGGAAATAATCAAACTGAGACACGTTGCGGGATAAATCTGCATAGCCAATTTGCCGCCGTGAATAGTTGAAAAACATTTACGAATGGTATTGATCTCGTGAATATCGGCACCGCATGCCAGTAATTGTTGATTTAATTTAATCGCATCGTCCAGTAAAAATCCCTCTTTAAATGAAGACATCAAAACAGACGCACCGCCAGAAAGTAAAAATATAACCAAATCTTTTTCAGTAGCATCGTACGCAGTTCGGATGATCGCTTTGCCTGCACGAACGCCGTTCATATCGGGCAACGGATGACCGGCTTCAATTATACCGATTTTGTTTAATGGACGCGCATGTCCATATTTGGTAACAACAACACCCCCGGAAATTCGATCACCAAGTAGTTGTTCGACCGCTTCAGCCATTGCTGCTGACGCTTTGCCGGCGCCGATTACGATAATTCGTTCAAACGAATCCAAATCGTAGCTTCGCTGCCCGGCGGTGAGGATAGAATCACAGATAACAAAAGATTGCCGGACAAGTTCGTGTGCGTGTACGGCTTTCAAACCGGATTCAAAGATTGCCATGGCATCATTGAACAATTTTTCGTGAAATGCGCTCATTTCTGTTTTACGCGCAACTCGTGCAAAATAATTCCGCAGGCAACCGCGGCATTAAGCGAATCGCCGTTACCGAATTTCGGAATGCTTACTTTTTTGTCGCACAGATCCAATAAATTTTTATCTATCCCATGCGCTTCGCTACCAACGAGAAGCAGTGTGTTACTCAACGGAAGTAACTTCGATAAATCAGCACCTTTCATGTCGGCAGCGCACACGGTGTAACGCGCATCTCGCGCATGATTGATGCTCGATTTTAATTCTAAATCCTGATAAAATGAAATCCGGAAAATGGAACCCATTGTCGCTCGCACAACTTTTGGATTATAAATTTCCACGCATGAAGGACTGGTAATTATTTTTCTTACTCCGAACCAATCAGCACAGCGTATAATAGTGCCTAAATTCCCCGGATCGCTGATTCGATCCAGAGCAATAATCATAGTATCAGAATCACCGAAAATCTTTTGGGGGGAGGCGGGTTGGCGTATGGCGGCCAATATTCCCTGCGGATGTTGCGTATCGGATAATTTCAAGCAATCACGCTGCGACACACGGTAAGTGATCGTTGAAAATTTCTTTTGAAGCGTTCGCACAATTTCGGGATGAGCTTCTTCAAAAGCCGTATCGATAACAATCCACTCGGCTTCGAATTGACTCCTGAGAAATTCTTCAAATAAGTGAAGACCCTCAATCAGGAAGGTTCCGGAAGATTGACGGAATTTTTTGTCAAGGATTAATGAAAATTGTTTGAGTTTGTTTTTGGTAAGCAATTCAAAAGGCATGGCCGTTATAATTTCACGCCCAATGATGCCAGCGCTTGCGTCAATTGGCCGGGGTTTTGATATTGAATGGCGTGGATACCAACCCGGTTCGCAGCCTGCACATTTTGTGAGCGATCATCGATGAACACGCATTCTACCGGATCGCTTTGCGTAATACTCAGTGCAGTACGATAAATATCCGGATCCGGTTTCATACGATTGAGATAACATGAAGAAAAAAAAGCATTGAAATAATTATCCAGCTTGAATTGTTTGATCCGGTGCTCGTTCAATTCTCTCGATTCATTATTTAGCGTAGCCAGAAAATATTTACCGGAAGCCGCGATGCTTTGCAGAACACTCATCCCTTCGATGGCTTGTGACTGTTCAAACATCTTTTGAATGAAGGTTTCTTTGGCGAATCCGTTCGTCAGACCGAAAACAGTCATGTCGAGATATTCATCGAGTGAACATTGTCCGGTCTCAAACAACGCCGCTACTTCGCGGTGCCGGTCGCCAAATTCATTCAGTACGGCTTGATCGGTAATACCGAACTCGTTCAGTACCTTTACGCGCTGTTCGCGATCCCAGGCATTGGTCAGCACCACTCCGCCGAGATCCCAGAATAGGGTTGTTATTGCCGCCATAAGTGTGAAAATCTTGGAAAGTGTTTTTTGAAAAAATTTATCGGATAAATTCAGACTGGATATTGGTCAGGCGTTTTGCAACTCGCGGTGAGTCTGATACCATTTCTGGATGTAATCGACTACATCGGACGTCGAAGTTCCCGGGCCGAATAATTTATTAACGCCCATTTTCTCTAATTGTTCGGAATCTTTGTCAGGAATGATTCCGCCGCCGATGAGCAGGATATCATCCAAGCCTTCCGCTTTCATTGAGTCGATAATTTTTGGAAATAACGTCATGTGGGAACCGGACAAAATACTGATCGCGATGACGTCGACGTCTTCCTGAACGGCCGCATGAACAATCATTTCCGGTGTTTGACGCAGACCGGTATAAATTACTTCCATTCCGGCATCCCGTAACGCGCTGGCTATTACTTTGGCGCCCCGATCATGCCCGTCAAGACCGGGCTTGGCTACTAAAACTTTAGTCTTTTTCATACGATTATCTGAATTACTTTTGGCTGGCTGTATCCGTTTTTTTGCCGTCGGCCGGCTCAACTTCTACCATAAATGTTAAAATCGTCTGAGGAGAAACAACTGAATTGGATGTTACGGTGATCGTTTTCCGCGCTTTTCCGACCCGGCCTTTGGAATTAAAAGTAGCTTTAATCTCCCCGCTTTCACCCGGTGCAACGGCCATTGAACTCAAAAGCGCCGCCGTACATCCGCACGAAGCCTGAACGTGAGAAATTTTGAGCGAGTCCGATCCTGTATTGGTAAATTTAAAGACGTGTTCGGCCATTTCACCTTCAACGATTTTGCCGAAATCGTGCGTTTTATTTTCAAACTGGATAACCGGTCCGTTTTGCTGGGCATGGCTGCTCAAAACTTTTGTTTGAAAGATCACAAGCGTAGCTACCACCAAAACAACCGATAGTGAAATAGTCAGAATCCATTTTTTGTTCATGACAGCCCCTTTGATTTGTAATCGAACATATTGTATTTACGAGTAAAATGCAAGCAATTTTTAGGGCCAAAATGCCCGCCAAAGCCCTAATTTCCTATTGATTTTGGAAATTAAAACTTTTACTTTGCTAAGCAAAAATTAAGCCAATACCAAATGGAAAATGGGGATTCGTAAAACCGAAGCAGTGATCCTAAAAGTCATTCCTTACGGTGAGACCAGCAAAATTCTGACCACTTTTACAAAAGATCACGGTAAAATTACAATGATCGCCAAAGGCGCCAGGAATATTAAAAGCAAATTTGGCGGATCTCTGGAACCTTTTACATATTTATCGGTGGTTTTTTACGAACGCGAGGCGCGGGATTTGCAGTATGTCTCGGATGTTTCGGTTATTAATCCGTTTTTGAACATTCACGATCATCTCGACCGTATGTATGCAGCCCTATCAATGATTGAAATTTGCAATAAAGTTATTCACGGTAATGAGGAAAATACGGCGTTGTTTGAGTTATTGACGCAGACTCTTGAGGGCATGAACAGCCCGGCCAAACCGGCTGTAAACGGTTTTTTGAATTTTTTGATCCAGCTTGCTGATTTGCTCGGTTTTAAAATGGAACTGGAGCGTTGTAACTTTTGCGATGACATTACAGAACATCTTCGGCTTCAATTCAATATCGACAAAGGACGGATTGTCTGCGAAAATTGTCCGCATGATATACAGATGTACTCCGATCAATCGGTTTTATCCAAAGAAACCTATGCCGTGATGCGGCAAATGGTACGATCGAAAGGTTCCGGATTATATAATATCATAATCAGTGACCGCGCACGAAGTGAAATTTATTCAACTGTAATCCGTCATTTGCAGTATCATATTGAGGAACTGAAACATTTGAACGCATTGGCTTATTTGAAAGTATGAAATTAAACTATTTGAAACGGCAACTTAGTGTTGTGCTGATTTTTTCGATGTTCTTTGCTTGTTCCGATTGGCAGGAAAATGAGTCTTTGTCCGGCAACGATCAAAACACACCTAACCAGGAAGGATGGAAATCAAAAGTCATTTTCTCAACGGACGGCGTCATCAACGCTGAATTGCAGTACGAACACATGATGCGTTGGGACAAATTGCAACTGACAACCTTCAATCAAGGCATCCGGCTCGACATGTATGATGAAGGCAAACATCAGATGACATTAACGGCGGACAGCGGCGAAATTAAAAGCCAGGTCAATAACCTGCTCGCTCTTGGCAACGTGTATATCGTTTCCGACAGCGGCATTACGATGCGCACACAAAAAATAATCTGGGACGATGCGAAACAAAAAATTTTTGCCGACGGATTTGTAACCATTACGACTGAAGAAGATACGCTTAACGGATATGAATTCGAATCGGATAAAAATCTCAATCACTGGAAAATGAAGCGTGCATTCGGTCAAAGCGGACGAGAAGTCGATCTGCGTACCGGGACCATTCATTCCCGAAACGATTCGGAGAAAAAACATAACCTCGATAAAGAGGTTGACGATTTTCTGAAAAACGAAAAACAATGACTATACGTCCGTATATATTTTTTTGTACTTTGACAATCGGTTATGCTGCGCTCTCAGCTCAGAATCTTGACTCGTTAAATACCGTGCGTACGAAACATCAGTCCTTCTCACCTCTTAAGCTCGAAAGTGCCGATGAGTTAGAAAATCAGCGCGTAGATAACAAAGATGTGATGCGTGCAACCGGTAACGTACAATTCTCGCAAGATACTATCTCGGCTACGTGTGATGAAGCCGCTTTTTTTAAGGAGTCGCAGGCGGCAATTTTGATCGGTCACGTAGTATTGAACGACCGTCATCGTACAATTTTCTGTGAAAAAGCGCGGTATTATGCCAAAACCAAAAAAGCGGTTTGTGAAGGTAATGTTGTTTTTGTCGACAGTTCTACAACGTTGGTTGCGGATTCATTGGTCTACTACCAAAATATCGAACAACTGATCGCGCAAGGTTCGGTCGTTATCTTCGACAGTCTCGAATCGGTAACCATTTACGGTGACAAAGGCTTTTACGATGTCAGAAAAAAATATGCCTATGCGACAGGGCATCCTTATATGATCCAGTACGACAGCACCAAATATCAGGGACAAAATATCGCCCGAATAAGCCGCGGGTTGCCGTCCAGGCCAGCGCTCGACGCTTCGGGTAAACCCAAAATGTACCGCAGCGACGATCAGTTAACTGTACGCGGACTATTTGTTCAATCGTTTATGGACAGCCATAAAGTTGTCATCAGGGATAGCGTAATTTTGACTCGGGAAAAATTGACCACAACTTCCGATCATGCCGTTTATCAGACCAAAAAAGAAGTGCTGGAACTTGACAGCAATCCCCGGGCGCATTACGATCTCAGCAACGTCCGCGGCGATCGTATTACGGTTCAATTTGACAACCGAGAAATTAAGACGATTCATATCCGTGGAAATGCCCTGGCCACGTCCTTCGCCGATTCGATTGGAAAAAAAACCAACCGGCTCACCGCTAAAACAATTTCAATGAACATCATTGAAAAAAAACTCAGTTTGATGTTTGCCGAAGGCAATGCGTATAACTTGTATTATCTGGATACCAAAGAAGGAGCCAATGAAATTTCAGGGCCTTCGATGGTTTTATTTTTCGACAACAACTCTAAATTAAAAAAATTTCGTGTACATGGCGGTACTGAAGGCACCTATTACCCAAATCAGTTAGAAAATCGCGTTAATCCAAACATACAACAATGAGCAGTGACAATTTACATCCCGTACCGCATTTGCCTGCGGAAGTTCCGATCGCCGATTATATTGATCACAACCGTGAGACACGCGTAGCGGTCCGCGCAGAAGGATTGGTCAAAAAATACGGCGGCCGTAAAGTCGTTGACGGCGTCAATATCGACGTTACACAAGGCGAGATTGTCGGCTTACTCGGCCCCAACGGCGCCGGTAAAACAACGACATTCCACATGATCACGGGTATGATCAAACCGAATGCAGGAAAAATCTTTTTTGATAAAACCAATATTAAACACTACGCCATGTACCGCCGGGCGCGACTCGGCATCGGGTATCTTTCGCAGGAAGCATCGATTTTCAGAAAATTGACCGTGGAACAAAATATCATGGCGATTCTACAAACGCTAAGGATATCCAAACAGGAACGAAAACGGCGGCTTGAACAATTGCTTGAAGACATGTCGATTACAAGAATTGCAAAGAATAAAGGATATTCCTTGTCGGGCGGCGAACGCAGGCGTACTGAGATCGCTCGTGCACTTGTGACGAATCCGCGTTTTCTGTTATTGGACGAGCCTTTTGCCGGAATCGATCCGATTGCCGTTGAAGACATCCAATCGATTGTCCACGGTCTTAAACAGCGCGGCATCGGCATTCTGATTACTGATCATAACGTGCATGAAACGCTTGCCATTACCGATCGCGCGTATTTGCTCTTCGACGGTAAAGTACTGAAAGACGGTACGTCTGAATCCCTTGCCGAAGATCCTGAAGCGCGCAAATTGTATCTTGGCGATAAATTCAAATTGAGAGATTAATGTAATGTCCCAGGGATTCCGACAAATTCTTTCCCAACAAATGAAATTAACACCGCAGCAAGTGTTGCTTTCAAGTTTGTTGCAGCTTCCTATCCAGGCGCTCGAACAGCGGATTAAGCAGGAATTGGAACAAAATCCGCTCCTCGAAGAAGTACAGGATCTTGATGAAACACTCGAACAAACGGAAGAATTGGAGGAAGATCAGGAATTAAAACTTGAACAAGAAGATCCCAAGAAAGAAGAAGAGCGCGCGGAAGCTGAAATCAAAGCCGTCGATGAAAAGGAAAAAAAAGAAGAACAGGAAGTCGATTGGGAGCAGTTTCTCAATGATGACAATCATTTTGAAATTCGCATGCCACGCGACGTGAGCAATGAGGAAGAAGAAACCGAATGGATTCAGCCCCAGCGCACAACGCTCGCCGATCACTTGCTTGACCAATTGCGTTTTACCAATCTCGATGATAAACAAAAAGAAATCGGCGAATACATTATCTGGAATATCAACGAAGACGGTTACCTGGTCTATGAAGACATGGTGGATACCGCACCTGAGAAAAAAGAAATCGAAGTCTTCGCCGAAACTGCACGTGATTTTCAAAATGATACTATCGAGTTGAATATTCCGGCCGAAGAAGATATTCAACCAAAATCCAATGGCAAACACAAGACTATCAAAATTGATCCAGTCCAGGCGATTGCCGATGAATTAAAAGTTACTACCGACGAAGTAGAATCCGTTCTTAAGGTTGTGCAGACGTTCGATCCGGCAGGCATCGCCGCCCGAAATCTTAAAGAATGTATTTTAATCCAATTGAATCAACGTCTCGGCGGATTTTATGATAACGGCACGTCGATGTCCATTCGCATCGTCAATGAAGCATACCAGGATTTCATCAATCGCCGCTATGATAAAGTTGCCAAATTATTAAAAATTACTTTGGACGATATCAAGCGCTCGATTGCTGAAATTCTTCAACTCAACCCTAAGCCCGGCGAAGGATATATTCAAGCGGAACAAAATTACGTTACTCCTGATGCGGCTGTCAAAAAAGTGAATGAAAAATTCGAAATCATTGTCAATGACTATGGCATGCCGCGTCTGCGCATCAACAACGCGTATCGGAAAATGATGCTCGATAAAGTCAAAACGCAAAAAGACACTAAAGAATTTATTAAAAACAAGCTGGAAGCCGCCAAGTGGCTGATCAATTCTCTTTACCGTCGCCGGGATACGATCTACAGGACCGTGGAAGCCATTGTTGAATTACAGAAAGATTTTTTCGACAAAGGAAAAGAATATATCAAACCGATGAAACTTGAAGACGTAGCCACTAAAATCGGTATGGATATCTCGACCATCAGCCGTGCCACCAACGGTAAATACGTTCAAACCGATTATGGCGTTTTCGAGCTCAAATACTTTTTCTCAACCGCGATGACTTCGTCGGAAGGTGAAGACGTCTCGACTAAGCAATTAAAGGCGGCACTGAAAAAGATCATCGACGAAGAAGACAAAGGCAAGCCGCTCAGCGATGAAGATCTGGCCAAGACCATGACAGCGCAGGGACATCCTATCGCCCGTCGGACGATTACCAAATACCGCGAGCAAATGATGATTGCGCCTGCGCGATTACGCCGGCAAATCTGATTTAATTTCCACGATAGCCAATTTGAAGTAAATAACCTAACGTTCGCAAGAATTTATTAACACGGAGTACGTATGAGGATTGTTGTCACCGGCGGCGCCGGATTTTTGGGATCCCATCTTTGCGATCGATTGCTCGCCGAAAACCATGAAGTTATTGCGATTGATAATTTGATCACCGGCAGCACGGATAACATCGCACACATCCGCGATAAACGTTTCACGTTTATTCAGTATGACGTGACCAATTATATTTATGTCGAAGGACCGGTAGATTTTGTTTTTCACTTTGCCAGTCCGGCCAGTCCGATCGATTATCTTGAGTTACCCATTCAGACGCTGAAAGTCGGTTCCCTTGGGACACATAAAGCACTGGGATTGGCCAAAAGTAAAAAAGCAGGATTTCTATTGGCATCGACGTCCGAAGTGTACGGCGATCCGCTGATCAATCCTCAACACGAGGAATATTGGGGCAATGTCAATCCGATCGGCCCCCGCGGCGTGTACGATGAAGCCAAACGTTTCGCCGAAGCGATGACCATGGCGTATTACACGTTTCATAAAGTCGATACGCGTATCGTACGCATTTTTAATACCTACGGCCCACGCAATCGCCCCAACGATGGCCGTGTTGTTCCAACGTTCATTAATCAGGCCATTCGCAACGAACCGATCACGGTTTTCGGCAAGGGCCAGCAAACGCGTTCTTTTTGCTACGTCAGCGACCTCATTGACGGTATTTACCGGCTGATGCAATCACAGGAACATTTGCCTGTAAATATCGGCAATCCTGTTGAAATGACCGTTTTGCAATTTGCCGAAAAAATTATTGAACTGACCGGAAGCTCAAGTAAAATTATTTACAAACCGCTTCCCCAGGACGATCCAACCGTACGGCGTCCCGACATTTCCAAAGCCAAGAAAATATTGGG
>JAIBAF010000050.1 GCA_019695335.1 bacterium | reverse complement strand
TTCATATTAGGAAAAAAGCTATATATTAGCGCCGTTTTGAAAAACGGGGTGTAGCGCAGCCCGGTTAGCGCGCTCGGTTCGGGACCGAGAGGTCGGGAGTTCAAATCTCCCCACCCCGACTTTAACCCCAGTAAATTTTACTGGGGTTATTTTTTTCTTGAGGCATTTACAGGTTTACATCATATCGCTACGTTTTCGGATAAACCACTCTAACGAAACAAGCCCGGCAAACAAAAACAGCAGCATTGTCTTATTCCATAATTCCAGCTCTTCATTCTTTTCGTAAACCAGCGGTTTGAATTTCATCCGCTGAATAATATCTCCGAATTGATCCGGTGAGTAGTACTCGCCGCCGCTTTCTTGCGCAACGCTTCTAAGAAGCTTTTCGTTCATCGACGTTTGGATCAATTCGATGCTGTAATTTTCAACGGTCAATTTTCCTTTATCGGTCCCAATCAGCGTTTCATTGCGTATCGCATCTCCCGAGTAAACATAATCACCGGCATTCAAACCGTTGATCGAGCCTTCGTACCGGCCATTGCCGACAGGATCCAATTGAAGATCGGTGGTTCCATTTTCGGATGTTACTTTTAATTTAACTTCTGCATCACTTACTGCATGTAACTGCTCATCATATACTTGCGCCGAAAAAAGGATTTTTTCACCATTCCGGTACAATTGCTTGGCCGATGTGATAATCACTTGTTTGCTGTCGTCTTTGGTCGATAACCATCGAACGGCATTTTGGACAAAACGTTGGTAGGCTTCATTAGTTCGACCGAGGCCATTCATTATAAATTGTGTTTTCCACAAGCCGTATGCTGAAACGGCTATGGATTTGGAAGAACCCGATTTCAGAGTTGTAATGAGTGGAATATCTTTGCGCATACGGATCAGGTTGGAGACGCGGCTCATGTCTACGCGCGCTAAAACATCGCTGCCCGGAACAGGATTGGCCATCGCTCGCGCAATCCACACCGGTGGCAGTTCTCCCCATTGTTTGGCCGTCTCGGCGGGATTATCCGAGACTTTCAGAATAGCACCGTTTTTTCCACTAAGACTGAGATTAAAAGACACGTTAGCTTCATCCAAAGCCGGATCCGATTTCCATTCAACAGGACTGACCGCTTGCAGTTGCTGGAGTTTGTTCAGATCGGTCTGAAGTCCGTAGAAGACCAGCCAGCCTTTTTTCTCCAGCGTAATTTTATTAACATACGCTTGAAACGTTTTCAAATCGCTGCGCGCCGTAGGATAATTATTAAAAATAAAACAATCCGGCTCATTGTTTTGCTGTTCGCCAGCCTGAATAAACGATCCGTCTTTTTTCTCGATCAGTGCACTTACGTCCATGTTCGGGTCTACAGCTAAAGTCTGATAAAGAAAACTATGATCCGATCCCGGAGCGCCGGAAATCACTAACACGTTCATCTTATTTTTGAGAATTTTAACAAAAAATGATTTAGTGTTATTTTTATCAGTCAATTCTCCACTTAAAGGTACTACCGACACGGCATATTTCTGCAGACCTTCGGTATCGGCTTCTAATTCAAACGAAACATTTATTACCGAGCCGTCGTCGCCGGCATCAATTACTTGTGTTTTGATAATTTTATTATCATGCAGGATATTCACCGTCAGCCGTTTTTTTTTAAACCCGAACGATGCTATCGTAACGTCAACAGGAATCTTGCTTTTCAGGTAAGCAATTTCATTGGCCAATACCTGCGAAATCAAAATATCCTTGGTCTCAACAGGACTACCGAACCCAACGGTGAAAACCGGAACACCCAATAAACCGGCTTCGGTGACAGGATTACTTCCGATATTGTATTGCCCATCCGTCAGTAAAACGACTGAAGCAAAATTTTTCCCTATCATTTTTTGTTTCAAATCCAATAAAGAAGAAGAAATGTCTGTCTGGGACGCTGACCATTGAATAGAATCGAGGTTTTGACCACTAACCTCTCTCAGGTCATCACCAAAACTGAAAAAACTCACATCATTTTGCGATTCCATTTGTTTGAGTGTTTCTGACGATAGTAATGCCTGTAATAAAGATTTCCGGTCGATACCCTGATCACGGATGGTCATGCTTTCTGAAGCATCAATCAAAACAGCAACAATCGGACGTTCTTCTTCGTTACGGGTTAATTGTAAAACCGGCTCTAACAGGATAAACCACAATACTATCATGGCAAGACTTCGAAGAGATGCGAGAAAACGTCTTCGGAATTTGGAAACCGGCGGGATCGTTTCTTTATAAGTCCAGAATGAAAAAAAAACAGCGGCCGCGCTGAGAATGATAAAGAGCAACAGGCCGCCGGCAAAATTCAGATCAAAATTTGAATACTCCAATGGCGCTCCTTACCAGTCTTTTTCAGTCTTTTGTTCACTGGTTGCCCGTTCTTTAATTTGTTTTTTCTGGTAATCGCGTTCCTGATTCTTCAAAGCATCGAGAATTTTTTCAGCTTCTTTTTTACTTAAACCCTGCTGTTGAGCTTGTTGCTGCTGCTGATTGTTTTTCTCCTGCTCTCTCTGTTCTTTATTCTGATTATCTTTTTGGTCTTGTTGTTGTTTATTTTGATTCTGTTCTTTTGAAGAGTCTTTGTCTTTTTTTTCAGAGGAATTTTCCGAGTCATTTTTTTGCGGCGGAGGTGGTGGTTGTTGTATCTGTTTCATGGCGTATTCAAGATTGAATCGCGCATCTTCATCGTTTGGGTTTTTACGTAAAGCTTGTTTGTAGCCTTCGATGCTTTCTTTTATTTTTTTCGATTTATACAGACAATTCGCCATATTGTACTGGATATCAGACTTAAGCTGTTGGTCATTGGTATTGGTCAAAGCGCGCTCGTAATACTGCGCGGCCTGATCGTACATCTGCATGCGGTAAAGCGTGTTACCAACGTTGTAATTCAATTCCGGATCGTTGGGATTTTGGTCCAGCATTTTTTTGTACATTTGCATCGCGTGATAGTTGTCGCCTTGTTCATATAGCTTGTCAGCTGTTTTTCTTTGCAGGCCAACTTGAGCAGACAGTAACGCTGTATGAAATACAAAAACAAATAGAATGATCGTTAAATTTTTCATATTAGAGTTTTACGAATAAAAATTTATCAAGATTCAGTTTTTTTCGCCATTTCCTTACGAAGATTATAGAAATAGCGAAACGTCATAACTAGTACGCCGACCGTTAATATAATCAAAATACTATCGGCGATGGTCAACGCCCAGTTATTTTTTTCGATATACCGATTAACCAGAATGATTAACGATGTAAGAGTTGTAACACACATGAATATTGCCGGTATTGCTGCAAACCAGTACGGTCGCGATTTTTGAATAAGCCAGGCCGTAATGGCGGTCAATGTCAGCGCGGCGAGTAACTGATTGGCCGAACCAAAGATCGGCCAGATCGATGTGTAAGCGTTGGTGAATCCCAGCGCCGCCATTCCGGCAACAGGAATAATTGTGTTAAAAAACTTATTTCTCATAATTGCGGGCGGGTTCGTGAATAAAGTGAGCCACAACTCTTCAAATAAATATCGTGTCAACCTGACAATCGTATCAATTGTAGTCACCAAAAAACCTTCCAAAAGTAAAATGCCAAAAACTGTTCCGTACACGCTCGGAATATTCAGCCCTTTCTGCAATGTGTGACCGACACCAACGGCAAAAGCCAGCGGAGCATTGCCGGACTTGATATTGCCTAATTCATCATGCGGCCAAACGATATCGTGATACTCGGCATATCCCAATCCTCCTAAAATAATCAACGTTACACAAATTCCGAGTAAAGCTTCCAATAGCATACCACCGTAACCAATCAACGGCGCATGTTTTTCATTGCTAAGCTGTTTAGAAGTCGTGCCCGTCGCAATCAATGCGTGCGCACCTGATACTGAACCGCAGGCAATGGTAACAAATAAAAAAGGCCACACATTACCCATCGCCGCCAGGCTTTCCGCCGAGAAATTGAAAGCCGGCGCATCTATGACGACACCTGTTATTCCGCACGCTACAATTCCAACTACCATTACAATAATACCGAGATACAATAACTGTACATTCGTAAAATCGCGCGGCTGAAGAATGATCCAAACAGGGATCCATCCTGCTATGAAACAATATATGCAAATAATTGTCATCCATAATCTGGTATCCAGCGTCACCGGCCAAATGAAACCAATGTATACTGATGCTATACAAACAAAAAAAGCCAAAAGACTGATAACAACGAGGTTAATATTTTTTTTATACAATAGATATCCGATCAGCGGTGCTGCAATCGTCATAACAATGACGGAAGTAGATGCGATGCCCCCGATGACGCCTTTCAAAACGCCTCCATCCGTAACCGTTTTAAGAATAGTTTGATCGTCAGGTAAGCCGAATTCTTTCAGAGGATACAATGATGTCAACGATACAGCTGTTAACTGAAGAAACGCTGCGCATACCAGTATGCACAGTAGCAGAGCAAATAAAATAAAAAACAAAAAACCTGTTTTGCCAAGCGTCTTTTTGGCAATTTCGGCAATGGAACGTCCTTCTTCTCTTACGCTGACAAACAATGCTGAAAAATCATGGACGGCACCGATAAATGTAACACCGAGAATGATCCATAACCACGTGGGAAGAAATCCATACAGTAATGCCAACGTTGGCCCGACGATTGGTCCTGCTGCAGCTATGGACGCAAAATGATGGCCAAGCAGTACAGCCGGACGCGTCGGAACAAAATCAACGCCATCTTGATTTCTAACGGCCGGCGTAGCATTACTTTCATTGACTCCGAGAATTTTTGCAACCCGGCGCCCATAGAAAAAATAGGCTATGATTAATCCGGCAACCGACGCCAGCATGGCCAAACCAATATTCATGCTGATACTCCTATTTCAATAACAGCATTTTTTTTGTTTTAGAAAAACCTTTAATCGTCATTCGATAAAAATACACGCCCGACGCAACAGATTTTCCTCGCTCGTCTTTTCCATCCCATGTCACTGTCTGATTGACTAACGCAGGTCTGTTTTGATTCAAAACAGTTCGTATCTTCTGACCAAGAGAGTTATAGACTTCTATTTTAACTTTCCCCTCTTCCAAAACATCATACCGAATGACGGTACCCGGATTAAACGGATTAGGCTGATTTTGATGCAATACAAATTGTGTTGGAATAATCGCGCCCGTATCGATTGGAAATTCATACTGAATAGCGGAAAGTACATTGACGATACCGTAGCCGTATTGATTATTGGGATTATTAGCACGATCGGCCGTTCGGATCAAGGCCAATCGAACTTGCGTCGGCGTCCAGTCAGGATGCGCTGTTAAAATCTGCGCGCACATACCGGCAACCAATGGACACGCAAACGATGTCCCTTGGCTTATTTCATATCCGTTCTGGCTGGACGAAGAAGCGACTTTTACATTATATCCCATTGCCATTACATCGGGTTTAATTCTCCCTTTCGTGGTTGGACCGACGGAACTGAAACCGGCACGCGTTTTTGACGATGTCACGGCTCCTACAGCAATAATGCTATCGCCATCCGATGGCGCTCCTAACGTATTGTGTTGTGAGTTAGAACCTTCATTGCCGGCAGAGTTAACAATAACCAAACCGTGACTAACACCGATATTGGCTGCTTTGGTAATAAGCGTCGAATCCCCCGACATCCATGTCCAGTCATAACTTCGGGGCGAACCGGCATCCATTTCAATATATCCGACCGAACTGCTGATAATATCGGCGCCATGGGCTTCAGCCCACTCCAAAGCTGCAATCCAGTTATCCTCTTCAAGAGAGGTTTCACTGGTTGTATTCTCCGTTTTGGCCAGAAGAAAATGTGCACGGTAAGCCGGACCGACTAATTTTCCAGGTTGATAACTGCCGATCATAGACAATGTCTTTGTTCCATGGCTACCATTACCCAACTGTCCCGGATCGTTGGCCACGCTCGTATCATTATTAACAAAATCCCACGTCGCCAATATGGTCAAGCTGTCAAACGCTTCATGTGTAAGATTATCAAATCCGGTATCAAACATACTGATGATCACATCTTGTCCGAAAAAACCCGAATCATGAACTGCAGGGATTTCGCTTAAATTCAATTGCGTAAACGACGTTCCGTAAAAAGCCGAATCAGCGAATGCGTTTGCAGACTTAATCAAAACACTTTTAGCCGTTACGCCTTCGGATTCTGAATGTTCTTTACTCATTCGAAATCGACCAACCGGGTCAATCCGTTTCACACAATAAAGTGAAGACAATTTTTCGACAGTTGACGATGTTGCCCAGCCGCTTACAGCATTCAACCACCGGGATGTATGGCGTATCTCCAAACCAGCCTCTTTAACAAGCTGCAGATAAGCGGAGTGAATTGCGAAATCGCGATCATCAATTACGTTAGCTTTATTTTTACTACGCCTTTTCAAGGTCTTTTTGGACAAAACTTTCTGCGCATCAAAATAACTTTGCATGTACCTATCACCTTTATCCGTAAAAAAAATCCATACCAACTGTGGTGTTTCGTTGGCTTTGAAATATTTTTTTAAAGAAGGATGAACTTTTGAATTGTCAAAAGAAGTAAAAGCGGCTAAAACTAACAACAAGCACGCTAGCAGAAAGAAAATTTTTACAGGGATTTGTGATTTCATTGGATCATTTCTATAAATTGATTCTCGTCGATTATTTTAACATCCAGTGATTTTGCTTTTTCGAGTTTCGATCCGGCATCGTCTCCGGCAAGCACATAGTCCGTTTTCTTACTGACGCTACCGGATATTTTTCCACCGCGGTCTTCAATCAATTTTGACGCATCCGTTCGGCTGTATGTTGGCAACGTACCGGTCAGTACAAATGTTTTCCCAGCAAAAATTTGCTTCGCCTGCGAAACCGTTCCCATCCATTCGGTATTAACACCGGCACGTTTTAATTTTTCAATAACGGCCAAATTCTGTTTGTTATGAAAAAAATGGACGATACTTTGAGCAATACGGTCGCCGATGCCATCAATGGCGATAAGTTCTTCAACTGAACTTTCCATTAAAGCATCTAAAGTTTTAAAGGCTTTGGCCAGATCTTTAGCGCTTTCTTCTCCCACAAATTTAATCCCAAGAGCATAAATTAATTTTTCAAGCGAGCGCGTTTTACTCTTCTCAATACCATCGAGTAAATTAGAAGCGCTTTTTTTGCCCATACGTTCAAGCTCGATGAGCGGATCTAATTTGAGTGAATAAAGATCGCTGAAGTCTTTGATCAATCCTTCGTCGACCAGTTGCGCCACAACGGCTTCACCCAGGTTTTCAATATCCATTGCATCCCGCGAGCAATAATGTTCAATTCGTTTTTTGACTTGCGCGTCGCAGGCGATATTTTCACAACGCCACGCCGCTTCGCCTTCCGTTTTAAAAATCGGTTCACCGCAAACCGGACATTTTTCAGGAAAAACAAACGGTTTGGACTTTTTCGGACGCTCGGTCAAAATGACTTCCACAACTTTCGGAATTACATCGCCGCCTTTTTCGATCACGACCGTATCGCCGATTCGAATATCTTTCTCACGGATAAAATCTTCATTATGCAAGGTAGCGCGGCTGATCGTCGATCCTGCCAAAAACACCGGCTGTAATTCAGCCAACGGTGACACTACGCCCGTACGCCCAACTTGCAGCAGAATATTGTTAACCACGGTACGAGCCTGACGCGCTTTAAATTTGAATGCAATCGCCCATCGCGGCGATTTAGCCGTTGCACCAAGCGTTTCTTGCTGATCAAAACGGTTCACTTTGATGACGACGCCATCAATTTCAAACGGGAGCGTCTCGCGTTTTTCTTCCCATTCTTTGCAATACTCGAAAACGTGCTCGATCGATTTACAAAGCCGGTACGATTCCATCACCGGAAATTTCATTTCATGTAAAAGTTTTAAACTTTCAGAATGGGATTTGAACGGCTGTTTTTTATCAAGCGAACGAAGGTAATAAGCAAAGAATTTTAGCGGACGCGCTGCTACTTCTTTTGGATCCTGAAGCTTCAGGGTCCCGGCTGACGAATTGCGTGGATTGGCAAACGTAGCCTCGCCTGCTTCGGCACGTTTAACATTCATTTTGATAAAATCGTCGCGATACATCAATACTTCACCACGCACTTCAATATTTTTCAGCGATGAACCGCTCAGGCTTAAAGGAATGGAACGAATTGTTTTCAAGTTAGCGCTGACATCCTCACCTTTTTCGCCATCACCGCGCGTCACGCCGCGATTGAACAAACCATTTTCATAGATCAAACTGATCGCAACGCCGTCGAATTTTAATTCACAGACGTATTCATACGATTCGCCTTCAAGCAGTTCACTGACCCGCCTATCAAAATCGCGCAATTCCGCTTCGCTGTAAGTATTGCCGAGACTCATCATCGGCTGCAGATGCGCTACTGTAGGGAAATTTTTTGTAAGATCCGCTCCAACGCGTTGAGTCGGAGAATCAGGCGTGATCAACTCAGGATGTTGATTTTCCAATTCGATCAGGCGATTCAATAACTGATCAAAAGCTTCGTCAGAAATGGACGGTTGATGCAGAACATAATAGCGGTAATTGTGATCATTAATTTCCGCTCGCAATTTTTCAATAGCTGAAAGAATGTCAGGCATAATCAGTGAATCAACATGTTTTTGACCATACGCCAGCCGTACGACGCGTAATTTTTTAATTCGGCTGACGTTCGAATCTTTGAAGCAGTTTTAAAAATATATTGCGGCGTCCAATATAACGAGCGGATACCTTTTCGCCGGTATTGCAAAATTTCTTCACGGGTCAGGGACATGGTTCCCATAACCGGATCGCTAAAATAATTATGACCGATGACGTCTTGTTGAATAAGTCCCATCGCATCGGCAATCGTATGGAGCTCCGTTCCTTCATACGGCGTAGCAATGTGAATTTCAGAAAAATCGCAATTTAATTTTTTGGCAAATTTCAAAGTGTCGCGAACAGTTTCATGAGTATCCCACGGTAAGCCGATCAGAAAAAAACCGTATACACGAAGTCCGGCATTTTTCACCAATCGAACGGCACGATACGCGTCTTGCGCAATAGCATCCTTCTTCATTTTTTGCAATATTGTATCATTACCACTCTCAAAACCAAACGCAATAAGCCAACATCCGGCTTTTTTCATCCAATCGATTCTTTCTTCATCGACGGTATCAACACGGCTATTGGCCACCCACGAAATGGCAAGATTACGCTCAAGAATTTCACTACAAATATCAATGACATATTTTTTATTGATCGTAAAAGTATCCGCTTTAAAAAAGAAATTTCGGATGCCGTGAACTTTAACGCATTCTTCAATTTCATCAACAACATTTTTAGCCGAACGTTGCCGGACGCGTTGTCCTGAGACCGCCGGCGTCAAACAAAAAATACAATGCGACGGACAACCTCGCGCCGTCTGAATCGTCGCCTGTGGTTCTCCGGTATCTGGACGGACATATAAATCATTATGCAACAAATCTCTCGCTGGAAAAGGCAACGCGTCCAGATCGTCAACAAACGGCTGAGGTTCTGTACGAGTCCATTTTCCTGCAACGTTTCGATAAATCACGCCATTGAGAGTCTCAAACGGGGTACTTTGACGCATCGCTTCAATGACGTCATTAATGACTGTCTCGGCTTCTCCCACAAGTGCAACATCCATATCGTTAAATTCATTGCGTTGAAACTGATCTAAATTGCACGCAAAAAATAATGCGCCTTTGGCGATTGTAACGATATCGGGATTGGATTCTTTGGCTAACTTAAAAGCTTGCAGGTCGTTGAGAATCGTCGCATTGGTAATGCTCATCACCACAGCGTCAGGATCAAACGATTTCAAATCCGCAGAGTACGTTTCCCATGACCAATTTTCAGCAGGGTAGTCTTTGATCAACGGCGTGACACCTATTCGCCGAAGCATGGCGGCCATGTAAGCCAAATCGTTAGGTGCCCGCAAAGACGTCGCCGAAGAATCGGCAATATTGCCTTGTGAACGGTCTTCGCCACGTTGGTACAGCGGTCCCGGCGGATTAATCAGTAATATTTTACGAATAGCACGTATCATCGTATAAATTGTAAATGCGGATTGATGACATAAATTTCAGTAATAAGCAAACTAATCCAAATTAAAACGGATGCGACTAACGGCTTATCAGTCAATATCAATTTCGTATGGTCAAGTTGTTCCTCACTGCGATAAATGATAAGCACATACCGAATCACTCCAAAAAAAACCACAGCAATACTTGCCAACAACGCCAAGCCATTCTGCCAATTACCACGTAACATGACATAAAACGCATAGGAGCTAATAACGGATGCAGCCGTAGCCGTAATTAACAAATCAAGCAGATATGGCGTATAGCCCTTATATTCGTGAAAAGACAATCCATCTGAGGTAATCTCATACCGGCGCTTCGCAAAACCGATCAATGTCGATAGAAAAAATGTACAAATTAAAATCCAGTTCGATAACTCATAATTCAATGCAAATCCTCCAGCAAGAACGCGTAGCACAAATCCCATCGCTATGATAATCACATCAAGAATCAGGATTTTTTTAAGAGTGAATGAATAAAAAACGTTCATCACCACATAGCCGCTTACCAGCATAACAACCCATTCATTAACCACCCATGAAAGCAAAATTCCCGCCGTACAAAAAATGCTCGACGCTACCAATGCTTGTTTTGTACTCAACTGACCTGAAGTAATCGGGCGAGTTCGCTTGGAAGGATGGCGGGCATCCTCTTCACGATCGGTTACGTCATTGATCATATAAACGGCCGAAGATACCATGCAAAACGCCAAAAATACTAATGCCGATACCCAAACAGCGTCACTATGAAAAAGTTTGAGTGAAAAAGCTAACGCTGAAAAAACAAAAATATTCTTAATCCAATGCAACGGGCGCGCTGCAAGCAAAATATTGACATAAATCGGCCGCCGCCGAACGACTGGAAGTTGTATGTGTTCAAGAATCATATACTATTTTACAAAACACTAAGGACTTCGAACGCCATTTCGAATTTATTAAACGGCGGCATTATATAAGTACCATCCACCATGTCTTTCGCCTCTTTCAGAAATTCTTTAGCAATCCGGACTCCTTCATCCTGTCCTTTGTCGCCTGCTTTTGCCATACGATCCCGGATTGCATCAGGAATTTTGATATCCGGAATTTCATAATGCATGAAATTCGCATGTTTCGCGTTTTTCAGAGGCATGATACCCAGCATAACCGGAATGCGTCCGCGAAAACGTTTAGAAAATTCCTCTAAATTTTTTAAATCATACATCACTTGTGACATAGCGAATTCGGCACCGCTGGCAATTTTTTCTTCAAAACGATCAAATTCCCGGGTTAAGTCGACGGCCGTTGGGTTGATCGCACACGCCCTGAAAAAATTGGTTATAGAGCCAATGGATTTGCCGGCCAAATCGATTCCTTTATTTAAATTACTCATTAATTTGAGTAAGCCGATAGAATCGACGTCGAATACACCTGTTGCATTCGGATAATCACCCACTACCGGTGGATCGCCGGTGATTGCCAAAACGGTTCGTATATTCAATACGTGAGCGCTCATCAGTTCAGATTGCATCGCCAGCAAATTACGGTCGCGGCATGAGAAATGGAGGATCGTTTCGATATGGATATTTTGTTTGATGAGTGAAGCCATGGCGAGCGGCGTCATGCCGGCTTTTGCGAGGGGATTGTCCGCAATATTTACCGCATCAACCTTATTTTTCTTACACAAAATTGCGCCTTCGATGACTTTATCATAATTCAATCCACGTGGCGGATCCAGTTCGATACTGACGACGAATTTTTTCTGTTTAAATTTTTCGATGAGCGAAGATGATGAAAGTTTTTCAACTGTTTTTTCATCGGATGATTCCTCAACGTCAACGATAATCCGGTTTTTCTTTTCGCGAACCGGTTTTGATTCGCCGATACTTTTCCGGATTTGCCGGATATGCTCGGGTGTCGTGCCGCAACAACCGCCAATCAAGCCGACACCTGCTGCCACAAACATTTTGGCATATTCGCCGAAATAATCCGGCGATGCCAAATAAATATACCGGCCGCCAACATACCTCGGCAATCCGGCGTTGGGCTGAACTGAAAAATGTACATTTTCTGTTCCCGACATCCGCTCCATCACTTCCAATAGAACTTGCGGTCCGACTGAGCAATTGGCGCCAACAACATTCGCTCCGGCATCTTTGAGCGCTTTGGCAACTTCAAGCGGTTTATTACCCATGAGCGTCTTGCCTTCATCGTTGAAACTCATTTGAGCAATAACCGGCAAATCGGTTACCGATCTTGCGGCCAATACGGCCGCTTTGGCTTCATTAAGATCGGACATGGTCTCAATTAAAATCACATCGACTTCGTTTTCGGCAAACACGGAAATTTGTTCTGCAAAATATTGCCGGGCTTCTTCCTGAGTAATTTTTCCAATCGGTTCGAGCGGTTTTCCCAGTGGCCCTACCGAACCTGCAACAAAAATTTTCTTGCCAAGCTGCTTACTTTTTTTAGCCGCAACTTCTTTGGCGAGCCGTGCGGCGGTCTGATTAATCTCAATCAGTTTTTCTTCCAACCCATGATGCCCAAGTCGTTGCCGGTTACCACCGAATGTATTGGTTTCGATGATATCGGCACCGGCATCGATGTAAGCTTCATGAATTTTTTGGACGATATCGGGATGCGATAAATTGATTTCGTCAAAACAATGATCGAAAGAAATACCCGCTTCGTACAACATAGTACCCATGGCGCCATCGCAAACCAGTACACGCGATTCCAATGCTTCTAAAAAAACACTCTTCAAATAGACCTCAATGTTTAAAATTAATCGTGGATGAATATAATAGAATTTGGGTTCAGGTGAAACTAATTTTCTTCATTCCCATCATCAGTTTCCCTGTCTAAAAAATACTCGTAAATTTTTCGAGCCAGCGCTTCCGGAATTCCATCAACCGATTGAATTTCCTCAAGACCAGCAGATGCAATATTTTTAACGGAGCCAAAATGGGTTAATAAATTTTGCTTACGTTTTTCACCAATACCGCCAATGTCATCCAATTCGGATACCAGCGTGCGTTTATCCCGTCGGGCACGGTGGAATGTAACCGCAAAGCGATGCGCTTCGTCACGTACTTGCTGCAATAATTTAATGGACGATGAAGTTTTTGGAATCATAATTGAGTCGGCAATTTCGGGAATAAAAACTTCCTCCATTCGCTTGGCTAATCCAATGATCGCCTGCCCATCCGAACCGGCTTTCGAAACGCGAATTCCCAAACCTTCCAATGCTTCGACGGCTGCCGACAATTGTCCTTTGCCTCCGTCAATAACGATCAGATCGGGAAATTCCAATCCCTCTTCAAGCACGCGTAAATATCGCCGCGTAACTACTTCATGCATACTCGCAAAATCGTCAGGACCGGTTACGGTTTTGATTTTAAATTTTCTGTAATCGCTCTTTTTTGCTTTCCCATCGACGAAAACCACCATTGAAGCGACCGGATCACTTCCCTGAATATTAGAATTGTCAAAACATTCGATACGCCGCGGCGCAAGGCGGAGGTTCAGATCCCGCTGAAGACTCAATAAAACGCGAGGAACAAAATCTTCTTTGGCTTTGAGACGCTGTAATTTTAAATCGCCTAAAAGCAAGCGCGCATTGCGCATGCACATATCCACTAATTTTTGTTTGTCCCCGATTTTGGGAATGATGAATTCAACGTCCGTTTTGGCTTTTTGAGATAACCATGCCTGCAACGTATCTATTTCAGTTGGCTCGTAAGGAAGATAAATTTCTTTCGGAACAAAATCAGCCTGCAGGTAATAGGTTTTAATTAATGTTTCGAGCGCTTCTTCTTTCAGTTTGCCTTGCACCTGACTGAAATAAAAATGCTGCCGGCCGATCATTTTGCCGTCGCGAATTTTAAAAACCACTCCGCACGCATCATCGCCTTCGATTTCCACCACAGCAATGTCTTTATCCGTCAGATCCTGAAAAACGATTTTTTGGCCGGCCGTATACATTTCAATATCATAAATACGATCCCGGATTTTGGCTGCTTCTTCAAACTTCATCTGATCAGCCAGAATGTTCATTTCCTCTTTAAGTTGGACGATCAATTCGCGCGTTTTACCATTGAGAAAGCGCTTCATCTGTTGGATCGTATTTTGATACGAAACCGGTTCTACCAGACCTTGGCACGGCCCTTCACACTTATGAATATAATAATCGAGACACAACTTCACCTTGCGGCTTTCGATCACTTCAGGCGTAAAATGATGCGTGCAGCTACGGATTGGAAAAATCCGGTGAAGCGTTTTAAGAGTTTGCCGGAGATTCTTGACATCGGTATAAGGACCGAAAAATTTCCCCCCACTCCGTTCTTTTTCACGTGTGACGTAAATCCTTGGAAAGAGTTCATCCGTCACTTTGATGTAAGGATAACTTTTGTCGTCTTTGAGTTCGATATTGTAACGCGGGCGATATTCTTTTACAAGATTGGATTCAAGAATGAGCGCTTCCATTTCCGAATCGGTCTGAATAATTTCCAAATCCTCAATTTTGGAAACCATCATCTGCAGCTTGGGATCGTCGCGTTTGGAATCCTGAAAATATTGCCGGACGCGGTTGCGCAGAATTTTTGCTTTACCAACGTAAATGACTTGGGATTCGGAATTCTTAAAAAGATAGCAGCCGGGGGATTTGGGAAGGTTGTCTAATTTTTGGAAGAGACGTTCATGGAGTTCCATCGGACTCGTTTCGGCAAGGCTTATTCATCTTCACTCTCGCTCATTTCAAGCTCGACTTCGGACGCACGTTTACGTTCGCTGTCAATGATTTTCATCACCGCCGGAGGAACTTCGAATGTGCTGAGGTCAAATGAGGCAATTTCACGCGCCAGAATATTGATTCGTTTATCGATCATGTGGCGTTTATTGAGAAGAATCAAGTTTTCTTCTTCTTTGGTACAAGTCCCGCCCGCAAAATCGCCTTTTTCTATACGAACTTTGAAATGGAGGCTTTCGGCAAGTTCAATCAGATGATCCAGAATTTTTTCTTTTTTCATAAATAAAATCTAAAATTACTTCAATCAATAAATTTATAAGAGCTCTTTCAAATCTTTCTTTTGTAATTCCTCGACAATTTTTTTGACGTCTTGCGCACGGCTACGATCGCAGATTAAAACGGCATCGCCGGTATCGACAATGATCAGATTTTGAACTCCCATTGTGGCAATCATTTTGTTTCCTGAGTGAACAAGCGAATTGGCCGAATCGATTACAATCGTATTACCTGTCACAACGTTACCGGCACTGTCTTTTGGAGAAAGCTGGTAGACCTCTTCCCAACTGCCGACGTCATTCCATGTAAAATCGCCTTTGATAACAAAAACATTTTTGGCTTTCTCCATTACGCCATAGTCAATTGAAATCCCTTTGACACTGCGATACACGCGATTCAACGTTTCTTCATACGCAGGTGTTCCGATGGTCTCCCGTATTTCCATCAATCCGTCATGTAAGTCCGGTAAAAATTCTTCAATCAAGTCCAGAATAACCGAAGCCTTCCAGATGAACATGCCGCTATTCCACAAAAAATCGCCGCTATCGAGAAAACGCTGAGCCGTTGCGAAATTCGGTTTTTCGGCAAATGTTTTGACACGATAGGCCTCGCGTCCGTTCAGGTGGATTGTATCATTTTCCAGAAACTGAATATAGCCATAACCTGTTTCAGGACGGGTAGGAATCATTCCCATGGTTACAAGCCCGCCTGTATCAGCCGCTACAGCAGCCGCGAAATTTATCGTATCACAAAATTTTTCGTTGGGTTGTATCAGGTGGTCCGCGGCCAGCACGGCCATAATACCTTCAGGATCGTTCCTTAAAATATGAATTGCAGCCAAGCCAATACACGGCGCCGTATTGCGTCCGACCGGCTCGATCAGGATATTTTGTGAAGGTAATGACGGCAATTGTTTCCTGACGCCATCATGCTGCTGTATATTCGTCACGATCATCACGCGTTCAGGCGAAGCAAATCCTCCAACGCGGGCAACCGTTTTCTGGATCATGGTTTCATGATCAAAAATATTGAGCAATTGTTTGGGAGTCGTTGAACGGCTGCGCGGCCAGAACCGTGTCCCTGTACCGCCGGCCATAATCACCGCATAGATCATCGACTAATTTCCGGCTTAGTTCTTATTGGAATCGCTGTCGCTGGCGTCATCGTGTATTTCGATGACGGTGTTCGTTTCACCGGCTTTGGCCATCTGTTCGCGTTTTTCGAGTTCGTTGAATCCTTTGCGCGCTTCTTTGTTATTCGGATCGATTTTGAGTAATTGCAGCCAGATTTTACGCGCACTCACGAAATCCTGCTTCCACATGTACACATAGCCGAGATTCACGTACGCGTCAAGATAATCACGTTTGATCTGAATGGCAATAAAAAGATGCCGGAGCGCGTCTTCAAATTTATGAGCCGTACCCAGCATATAGCCAATATTGTTGTGGGCCTGCGGATTATAAGGATTGATCTCGATCGCTTTATCCAAAACGCTTAAGGCCGAATCGACTTTGCCTTCATAGAAATACGCTACGGCAAGATTATTATACGCGTCGTCGTACGTAGGATCTTCAGCAATAATGCGTTGATATTGGCGGATTTTCTCGGCGTTGTTTTCATTTTTCACCGCCTGTTGCAGCATAGTATAAGCAGCGACATTACGTTCACCGCTGAGAATTTTTTTAACATGATCCATATTGATCTGAGCGCCGCCCATATCGGGATCGAGGCTCAGAGCTTTTTCAAATAAGACTACCGATTTTTTATAATAGTCATCCGCTTGATTTTTATCCTTGTTGACGGCAAAATTATTGGCCATCGTAAAATAGATGTATCCGAGATTGTTGTACGCTTTAGCATAATTAGGATCGGCTTTGATGGATCGCTCATTAAGGGCAATGGCCTTATTAAAATCTCGGCGGGCCAGGTGAATGGTTCCTATTTCGGTGTAGGCTTCGGGCAAATTAGGCTTCATAGCGATACATTGATTGAGCGCTGTTAACGCCTGATCGTATTCCAATTTCTCGCTATACGCTTTACCTAAAAAATAGTATAACTTGTAATTAATCGTCGTATCGTTACCCAAATACGTCAGCGCAGCTTTAAATTGTTCAATCGATTTATCAAACCAGTTCAGATTAAAATTTTCCAGGCCTTCTTCAAAAGCTTTCGAACCGCGTGTGTAATTGACCCAATACGTCGCTTCCGAATCTCCCGGAAGAATTTCCAACACTCGCGAAAACGATTTCAACGCTTTATCATAATCACCTTTGACAAAAAACACCAAACCCAAGTCCTGATGGGCATCGACAAAATCCGGTCGCCCCTGGATGGCCTGTTTCAATTCAATCTCCGCTTTGCCGTATTCCTCTTTATGAAAAAACAAATTTCCCAAAATGTAATGCGCTTCCGTTAAAATTTCATTCTGACCATTGGCATTTTCGGCAATTTTGAGCCAAATCGGGTAGGCTTCCTCATACTTCTCCTGCATGTAAAGCTCAAGTCCCTGCTGCCTTAATGCTGTTATATCAACGACTTCTTTTTTGACAAGTTCGTCTTTTTTGATCTCATTTATTTTAGTGGAATCGGCTTTGGGTCGGTGCATCTCGGTAATCGTTTTTTCTTTGACCGAGGATGAATCGGTTTTGACCGTTCGGTCGTCGACCGTGACGTTTTTAGTAGAACATCCGGCTATTACACTCACAACCAGCAAACCGCACACAAAGCGCATACCAAACTCTCCCGCGTTAATCGTTTTTTTCGAAATCGTTTTTGTTAACTGAACGTTTGATTTTTTCCACGTCGATAACCATGGTCTTACCTGGCATCCGGTCGGCATTGAAATTTTTACTGATGACGGATTCTTCATCTAAAATTTTAAAACCAATATTACCGATTTTCACTTCATCGAGGTAGTTGAGCTCATAAAAATAGCTATCCGTCAGTTTTTCACCATTGACCCATGTACCATTGGTACTGTTCATATCCGTCAAATACATCATACCTTTTTTCCAGCGGATAGCCGCATGGTGCCTGGAAACCGACGCGTCGTCCACCGAGACGGTATTGTCGAAAGCCCGGCCGATGGTTACTTCCTGGCCTTCCTCGATCCGGATGTTTTTACCGTTGTTTTCCTGATAAAGATAATAAATCGCCTTCATGGCATCCTCCTGTGCTATTTTTTAAAACGCAAATGAATATTCGCTGTTTCCCAATTTGGCCGGACGGCAACCGTGTCCGCATACGCCGTAAACCGCTCGGCAAACCGGATAGGTGCGATATTGCCGAAAGAATATTGGTCATTATGATCGGCATCGCGATAACCTAAAATATTATACTTGCCGGGCACAATATACGGGATCGAATAAACACCGGCCTTTTCTAAAGTCACGGTGTAATTTCGCCCTTTGCTCAAGCTCCGGCAAACAATGATATACTGCGATTCGGTGGAGTCCTGATCGAAAATTTGTCCGCTAATTATTCCAAGGCTGTCCTTTTTGAACGAAACAAATGGAAACACTACGGCTGTATCGCTCGTC
This sequence comes from bacterium, assembly GCA_019695335.1. Lineage (NCBI taxonomy): Bacteria > bacterium. The sequence continues at coordinate 9,390 of JAIBAF010000050.1, read as the reverse complement.
ACAAGACCTTCCCAGTCGGGTAAAGAATTAGCATTAAGCTCCAAGCGATACGCCATCTGGCTTTCTAAAAATTTTGACGGGTGAAATTCCACGTAACTTGAATTCCACCATTTAAACGTTCCGGAAGTTTTCTGGCCGGAACTATCCAGTAACATTAGTTGCTGCTCCAATCGATCTCTCGGCATTCCTTTATCGAATCGAAAAGCAAAAAAATCATTGGGCAAGACTATCGAACTTATTTCTTTGGGCTGAACCAACTCTATTATCGCCCGTACAGCGTCACTTTGATACACATCGAACGTTTGTTCACCGGTCGTCAATGTGTCCCCTGTTGACGAATAAAGCGTATGCACTTTCAATGTATACCGGTGGTGGACGTCTAAAGGTTCCGTCAGAATCTTAATTTCAATTTTATTCAATGTATTCACATACGCATCTTTGATTGGAATTATTTTACCATCAGAGCTGTCAATCAATTCAAGATGATTCTTGACGTCATCGAACGAGTCCCGGTTCTCAAAATAACGATTGGACAATGGTTTGGTCAATCCGGCCAGCGTCGTTTTCGGATTGATCGAAGTCACTGACTGCAGGCCAAAACGGCTACTGTCCTCCGCTGTCATCATGAAATCCATGCCGGCAAAAGTTGGTTGGCCTGACGTCAGTTCAACATCTTTCGAGGGAATCCCGATCGCATCCGCCGCTGTACTGTATACGAAATCTTCATCCAGATCAGCTACCGCAAAAACGCGATAACGGCCGGGAGCAAGAAAGGATAAATGATAGGCACCATCGGCGCTGACTTGCGTGATATAATCTGCTCGCTTTTTGTAAATCATACTGTCTTCAGTAACTTGGGTACTTCCGGTCGGACGTAACCGGTAAGCCCATATTGAAACACCTTTAGTCGTTTCCGAAATAACCCGTCCGCTGATTTCGCCGCGATCAATGCTGTCGCCTGTGGAAAAAGCAAAACTATACGATTTACTGATAGCATTGTCGTGAATATCTTTGGCGTCCGTCCCTACCGTTACGACGCATGTGACGTTTTCACTTAAAGAATCCGGTAACGTAACGAACAAAGTATTTTTGCTCCATGAAAAACCAAGATTCCCTGCCGGTGTTGGGGAAATAAAAATCGCTTTCTCTGTCGAAAGTTTGTTCATTCGCTCTGAAAAATTAATGGCGATTGCCGTCGAACGTCCGACGCGTGTAGAATCATGTTCCGGCAAGGTTGTCACAATTTCGGGCGCGGTTTTATCTTCTGGTCCGCCGCTTGGCGGGGCCTGGCTGGCACACCCCCACTGTAATATCAGCCAGCAGTAAATTAAAATTCTTTTCATCAGCTTAAAAATTGTAAACCCCGTATTAATTCCTACCATGGCAAGCAGGGATCAATACGGGGTTTATCGTATTAAAAATGACAATTATTCAATCGTAATATTCAACCCTTCAATGACCGCTGAGGGATGAGCATTGTCCGGATTGTCTGCCTTATCAAACGCCTCGACATGATTGAGATCGGTCACTTCGACTTTATAGGAAGCGTCCTTCAGTCCGGTAATGGCCGCTTCATAATGTGTATCTTTTAAAACGAAGTCGGTGACCTTGGCCGTACTGGCTACGGCTTTTTTATTAACGATTTCTGAAATTTTGCAGGTCAATTTTGCGGTTTTGATAAATTGTCCGCGATGATCAACAACACGCACCATCAGCGGCATACTTTTGGAATGGCCGTCAAAGCGATCCAGCGACTCCTGTTCCATAATTTCAACGGTAGGTGCAACAACCGTCACTTCTCCTACGGCAACTTTGGTAAACTTGCCATCCAAGACTTCAATTTGAACTTCGCCCGGAAATGGCGTTTCAAAAGTCGCCTGGTTAACTTGACCGCTTCCGGTCGATACTAATTTAAAATCGCTGAAATTGCCGCCTCCTTTACGCGCGACACAATTCAGATTCAAGTTCGTTTTGTCCGTACTGATCGTAATTTTAGCTTGCTGTTCGCCGGCTAAAATTGTATCCGGTTCAATTTTGATCGAATATTGCGCCATAGCCGATGAGACTATAACGAACAGCAAAGCAGGGGTAATGAGGACATAAATATTTCGCATAGATTTACCCTTTTACCTAAAAGTATAGGAATATGAATGACTATTATTATTGAATTTGATGCAAAAAATAATAAGAAATTCTATGTACTATAGCAATACTTATTTATCATCAATCAGCCACGAGGGATATTTTCATTGATTTTGAAAGTCCAAGAAAATATATTGGTCACGAATTGCAGGAATCCTATCGGATGTAAATTCACGAAAATCATTCTTCTAGCAGGTTTTTTATGGTGAAATTACCCGGCAATATCGGTACAATGGCACCGGAAACAGTTACAAGTCAAACGACTAGCAATCCGGATGTCTTGCTGGAAGTCGGATTAGATCCTGCTTTATTCAAGCCGCACGAAATCAAAGCAATTCTTGACCACATTCATGTTCCGAAAGAATTTCCGATTTTGCTTGAGACGTTTCATTTTGAGCAATTAGACGGGCTGCTGGCATCCTTGATTGCTGCCGGCGTAAAATTCTGCCGTGAACGATTGAATATGAAGGCCGACGAAAAAACGATCCGGAACCGTTTGGAAAATCTGATGGATTACAAAGAACGCGTCGGGTGTTCGGAACCAATCGAAGCCTGCATCAATGACGGCTGTCACAATATTAATCTGAAGTGCGCCACCCGGAAAACCCGCGAAGACATCCTGCGGATCATCGACATTTTCGAATCACGCCGGCATCGGAGCGAAGTTCCACACGTCGCCATTGAATTATTTTTCAAAAAACTGATACAGGATTACAATTGTATTGGCCTGGTTTTATCCGATAAAAACGGTTCGCCGAAAATTTTCACAACTGACGGAAGCGGCATTTCAACCGTTATCACTGACGGCGCACACCGGTTGAGTGAAGCCATTGAAGAAGGCGAATTCCGTTTTTCAAAACCGGGTGAACCCTATCTCCTTTTCAATCAGCGGTTTTTTATCACCCAGACTTTGTCGGAAAAATTAGTGGCTCTTGAAAATAATCAACCGTTGAGCAAATATATCAAAAAAATTACTTTCAGCAGCGTTGGTTTTGATTTTGCGCACGAAAAAATGATCCTTTCGATCATTTACATCGGTGACAACATTATCCGGACGTATTTACAAAAAGCCATTGCCGGAATTCAGCGCATCAAACTGGAAACCGATCCTGAGGCCCGCCTTCGTTACGGTTTTGGCCGCTCGCTGGAAGTTTAAATTTCATCTGAATTTAAGGAATTTGTATGCCTGAATTAAAAAAAGAACTCACTATTTCGGAGCGCGTTGACGAATTGCGGCGTCGTGTAACCGAAGCGGCGGTACGGTGCGGTCGAAAGCCGGATGATATTCGAATCATTGCTGTAACCAAGACCCATCCCGTGGAATACCTCCATGAGGCTTTCGCTACCGGTTTGACGCACTTCGGAGAAAATAAAGTTCAAGAAGCAAAAGAAAAATTTCCTCACATTGATCCGTCCAAGGTTACCGGTCCAATTACACGCCACCTGATCGGACACCTTCAAACCAATAAGGTCCGGCAAGCTGTTGAAATTTTTGACACGATTCATTCCGTCGATTCCATCCGTCTTGCAACTGAAATTGACAAACGCGCTTATACCCGGGACCGCGTCATGCCGGTATTGATACAGGTGAATACATCCCGAGAGAAAAGTAAATACGGCATTGATCCGGATGAAACTCTTAAACTGGTCAAACAAGTGGCTGAATTTAAAAACGTAAAAATCACCGGCCTGATGACCATTGGCGCTTTGACGGCGTCGACATCCAATGATCCTGAGAAAGTACGGTCGTTTTTTAAACGGTTGCGGGAATTACGCGATTTTATAGCCGATCAAAAAATCCCCAATGTTGAGATGCGGGAACTCTCGATGGGCATGACGCACGATTTTGAAACAGCCATCGAAGAAGGCGCCACATTTATACGGATCGGCACCGCCATTTTCGGCAAACGAAAACGCGGATCGGCCGCCCCCAAACTGGAGGAAAAAACTTGAAACTTACTCCCGAAGATATTACTCACCAGGAATTTCGCCGCTCTATGCGCGGTTACAGCGTCGAAGAAGTAACCGCTTTTCTTGAAGTGGTAGCCGAGAATTATTCCGAGCTCGAGCGCGAAAATAAATCTCTGCATCAGCGAATCAAACAATCCACCGAAGATATCGAAAAATTGCGCCAGCTGATCACGGAACAGGAAAAAACTATCCGAGAATACAAAAACGATCTGGCTAAAGTTGATCGCATGATGGACGCTAAAATTGACACCGAAGTGGCTTTGCAAAACGCTCAAACCGAAGCGTCAAAAATCCTGGAAACCGCTCGTCAGAAAGCAGCCGCTATTGAAAATGATCTGAAATATTTGAAAGAACAGAAAGCCAAAACAGCAAAACAATTAAAAGAATATTTATTATCGCAATTGGCTGTTCTGGAAATTGTTGATGAGAAAGCTGATGAATCAAGCCAATCATCGGCTACAATTCTCCCTACACATACCGAAGAATCATTGACCAAAAAACCATCGACTTCTACGGAAGAAATTGACATTAATAGTCTTGCTATATCTAAAAAAACGAATACGGAGCAGGCTGCAAACGACGGTATCCGCGAATTTCTTTCAGGTATTCAAATTGACGACATTCCGGACGAATTGGCCAATGCGATCGAATCGCTTAATCGATCCGGCGAAGAATTGGAAGAAAAAAAGAAAAAAGTGTTGGAAGACTTAGAAAAACTTAACCGCAATGCAACGTCAATGTTCCGCAAAGCCGATTTGCGTGAGATGCTCGGCGACGATGCTTCAAAAAAGGCCGAAGACCTGATCAATGAAATTCATTCTGAACTTGAAAAGAAAAAACACAAACCGGAGTAATGCATGAGTTCTTTGCTGCAATCGATTAATGAGTCCGTCCAATTTATCCGTACAAAAACCAAAACCGAACCGTCTGTCGGAATTATCCTCGGCACCGGCTTAGGCGCTTTGGTGAAAGACATTCAGATCGAAAAAGAAATTCCGTATCAGGAAATTCCCCACTTTCCGGTTTCAACGGTAGAAAGTCATGCCGGCAAATTGATTTTCGGCAAATTAGGCGGAAAAAATGTTGTCGCGATGCAGGGACGTTTCCATTTCTACGAAGGGTATACGATGCAGCAAATCACATTTCCGGTACGTGTGATGAAATTTCTAGGTATCAAGACTCTTTTGGTTTCCAATGCCTGCGGCGGCATGAATCCCCAATATCAACCCGGCGATATCATGATCATGGACGATCATATAAATTTGCTCGGCGATAATCCGTTACGTGGCAAAAACGAAGATACTCTCGGCCCGCGATTTCCCGATATGAGCGAACCTTATTCACAAAAATTGATCGCGCTTGCAGAACACATTGCGCTGGAAGAAAAAATCAAAGTCCAAAAAGGCGTATACGTTGCTGTGATGGGACCGAATCTTGAAACGCGCGCGGAATACCGTTTTCTCCGCTTTATCGGCGCCGACGTCGTCGGTATGTCCACGGTACCGGAAGTCATCGTCGCCACGCACATGGGGATTCCTTCGTTAGGATTCTCCATCGTTACCGATGAATGTTTTCCCGATTCGTTAAAACCGGTCGATATTCAAAAAATCATCAAAACTGCCGGCGAAGCCGAACCCAAGATGACGCTGATTATGAAAAGAGTTGTGGAAAAATTGTAGCGAATGCGTTTTCACATGCCCGACGATTTCAATTTTATAGGAAAAACACTCATTGGCATCGGCATTCTGATTATTGCAATCGGAATCGCGCTGATGCTCTCCGATAAAATCCCCTGGTTAGGCCGGTTACCCGGCGATATTCACATCAAAAAAGAAAACTGGTCATTTTATTTTCCAATTGCGACCAGTCTATTGATCAGCGTTATTTTGTCGTTGATCCTATGGATCTTCAGAAGATAGACCATAAAAAAAGCTGCCACAGTGTGACAGCTTTTTTAATTTGCAAAATTTTGTATTGATCAATTATTGGTCTCGATCAATTTACACACCTTCAAGTACGACGCAGAAAACTGACGTTCTTCCTGCTTCATTTTACCCATATTAAAAATCAGCTTGGGTTTGCTGTTCTCGTTGATCACTGAAAGACAGGCATATCCATCCATAACAAATTTCGACACGCCGGTAGCGCTGAGAATTTTATGTTGATCGCAAATCTTACTGATGAAAGCCAACTGATCGGTAGAAAGGTCGTTACACAAATAGATTAAGTTAATGCCAATGTTATTAGCCATCAATGAATTCAACGCCTCTTCATTATAGGCTAATTCAAACAATTCAATGGGATATTTTTTTACCGATTTGCCAGAAAGGTTTTTAACAACATTGGCCAAATTTTGGTTACTTGACCTTCTGGAAACAACCAGAACAGTTCCGCCGGTTAATTTATTGTCATACGATAAGCTTTTGAGAATCATTTCGACATGCGTCTTCTCATCAACATCAACCGCTTCTTGGGCAAAAATTTGCCCGGTAAAACATATAAATAGTAATGAAATAAGTACTTTCATTGACTTTCCTCTTTTACATGGTACATGAAAAAGTAAATAAAACAGGGATCAGGTCTAAGGGAATCGAGTCAAGATGTGCCAAAAACCAGATATGTGCGGTAATATATTTTATTCGGTGGCTCTAAATCAAGCTTTTTTTAACTAATTTTTAACATTCCTCGAACAGCCTAATAACCTATCGCGGCCCCATTTCGGCGCGTATCGGCTTCTCCATAATATTGGCCCGATAACGGATCAACCAGGATCGAATGAGTATCACCGATAAATTTTTTCCACACGATCGTATGACCACGTTTTTGTAAATTTTTGACAATCGCTGTATCCATTCCCTGTTCCACCCACAACTGATCCGGCAGCCAGTTGTGACTGATTCGGCGATGGTCGACAGCTTCCCGAAGCGATAAATCAAAATCGATAACTCCGATAATGACTTGCAAAACTGAGTTGATGATTCGGCGCCCACCGGGTGAACCGGTTATAAGAAACGGCTTGCCGTCTTTAAGTACGATCACCGGACACATAGAACTCAGCATACGTTTTTTCGGTTGGATGACATTAGGATTACCGCCATAACCGCCGGCATAATTGGGCTGATCGGGCTCTATATTAAAATCATGCATTTCATTGTTCAGTAGAAATCCTAAATCCGTTGCAATAGCTTTTGAGCCAAAGGCATCTTCAATGGTATAGGTATTCGATACGGCATTACCATCTTTATCGATAATGGAAAAATGGGTCGTTTGCTCGTTTTCTTCAACAAACTTCCGGTGCCATTCGAGACTGGATGATGCTTTTTCACGGTTAATTATTTTGGAAATTTTTGCAGCATATTCCTCCGACATTAACGTATCGAAAGGGACTTTTACAAAATCCGCATCGCCTTGCCATCGTTGACGGTCGAAAAACGCATGACGCATCGTTTCTGTTATAATGTGTAACGACTGTTCGTAATGTTTGTTATCTTTTTTCAATTCGAAATATTCCAGAATATTCAGCATTTCGATCAGCGTCAATCCTCCCGACGATGGCGGTGGCATGCCGATGATGTCGTAGCCGCGGTAGGCTCCTTTCAATGGTTCGCGCTTAACGGCATGATAATTTTTTAGATCGTTCATGGTCAAGATCCCGCCGTGCCGTTCGAAATCTTTGACTAATTTTTCAGCAATTTCCCCTTCGTAAAATGCCAGAGCTCCTTGTTGCGAAATGGAGCGCAAAGTTTGGGCAAGATTTTTCTGAACAAAAATTTCTCCTGTTTTGTAGCGGCTGCCGTCAGATTTGAAAAACGTTTTTCTTGTTTCGGGAAATAGTTTCAACTCGGCTTCGTATTCGGCAACGTCCTTGTTAAACCTTTCATTGATAGCAAACCCATTTTCAGCAAGATCGATAGCCGGCTGAATCAAATCGGCCCACGGCAATTTCCCGTACTCTTTCCAAGCCAATTCAAGCCCACGGACCGTACCGGGAACTCCCGCAACAAGATATCCGACCTCGCTTTTAACGGAATCGACAGAGCCGTCTTTATTAAGAAACATCTTAGAAGTCGATTTCGCCGGCGCCATTTCACGGTAATCGATGCCGATGGTTTCTCCATTCGCAAGCCGAATTACCATGAATCCACCGCCTCCAATATTCCCGGCAATCGGATAGGTGACAGCTAATGCAAAAGCCGTAGCAACGGCTGCATCCACGGCATTGCCGCCTTTTTTTAGAACTTGAACTCCGACGTTGCTTGCATAGTCATCGACGGAAACGACGACTCCGTTACTGGCTATAACGGATTTTTGTTGGGCATGAATTGTTCCTACTTGAAAAAGTATCAGTATCCAAAAAAATGGCTTCATATCATTCTCAACGTTGCTTGTTAATCTCCTGAAGTGTATTTTAGGATAATTCAATGTATCAAGCAATGTTGAACTTCTGAGGTTGTATGAATTTCCACGAGCTTCAATTATCGGTAGAAAAACTGTTTTCAATGTCCGCCGAAAATATTATAAGCAACGACGGAATTGAAATTTTTTATGCATTCAAAAAAGCCCTTAACGAAGGCCACGTCCGCGCCGCCGAAAAGAAAGGTGAACAATGGCACGTAAATGAATGGGTAAAAAAAGGAATTTTGATCGGGTTCAAAATCGGCAAACTTTCCGATATGTCCATTGACGGACGTTTCCGATTCTATGATAAAGATACCTACCCGCTTAAAAATTTAGTAGTAAAAGACAATGTGCGTGTCGTACCCGGTGGCACCTCGATCCGTGACGGCTGTTACGTTTCACCGCAGACCGTCATTATGCCGCCCGCATACATCAATGTTGGCGCCTATGTCGATACGGGAACGTTAATCGATTCGCACGCGTTGGTCGGATCGTGCGCCCAGCTTGGAAAAAATATTCATCTCAGCGCCGCGGCACAAATTGGCGGCGTACTGGAACCGGTCGGAGCGATGCCGGTCATTATCGAAGATGATGTCATGATCGGAGGTAATTGCGGAATCTACGAGGGTACGATTGTCAAACAACGTGCCGTGATTGGAGCCGGCGTGATTTTGACCGGCGGCACGCCGGTATACGATTTAGTCAATAATTCCGTCTATCGCAAAACCAAAGAGCAACCTTTGATCATTCCGGAAGGCGCCGTCGTTGTGGCCGGATCGAGGCCGATCAATTCTAATATATTTGCGCGCGAAAATCAGTTATCCTTGTATACGCCAATCATCATCAAATATCGCGACGAAAAAACCGATGCTTCTACAG
>JAIBAF010000049.1 GCA_019695335.1 bacterium | reverse complement strand
GAATACTCTCAGCGAGGAACTGTTTTCCGCCACCAGCAAGCGAACTCGGATTCCAGCGGTTTTATCACAGCCTTGATTTTTCTTTTGGTTCTTTTCTTTGTATCAAGACAAAGAAAAGAACACATGGCGTAGCCGATTCATTTTATATTCATTCACTGGATTCCCCCGACTTGTCGGGGGAATGACACGCTAGCGCAGGCTTGCCTCATGGAAAACAATTTTAATCAGACGATTCACCATTTCATCGAAAGAAGCGTCAAGTTCTTTATCGCCACGCGTGAAACGCTGCCGAAAAGAACTCAAGTCAATTGAATCTTTTACTTTGTCGAGAGTTTGAAACATAGCCGGAAGGCTTTGACTGAGTTTGTCATTCATCTGATCGACGGCGCTTTTTTGTATATCGCGTATCAGCCGGATGAATTCTTTATCATGCATGATCGGGCCATGACCGGGAACAATCGTTCCGGCATCCAATTGGATCAGATTCTCCAAGGTTTCAATCCATTCGTTCGGATAGCCGTCATACATAAACGGAATCGGATAGACGACGAGATCGCCGGTCACGACGATTTTTTCTTTCGGAAGATAAACGACGGCGTCTCCTGCCGTATTACCACGCCCTAAAAACTTGACTTGAACCTCCCGATTTCCAAGATCAATCGTAAAATCATGTTGAAACATCAGAGTCGCGCTCTGAAACTTGATACTTTTGAGTTCATTCAACTCATTGTTACTGCGTGTCCACTCGTTTTTTACTTCTTTTATATCGTCAGCCGTCAAAGAAGTTCCGTCCGACGTCTTTCCCGAATCCAACATTTGTTTTAACCGCTGAACATATTTTTCAATCCTTGCAGCCGAGCCGGGCCCGAAACGATCCATATCTTTTTTCGTTTCCGTATGTGCAATAATGGTCAAAGCCGGAAAAGCATTCATGTAGACACGATTGCCGAAATTATGATCGTTGTGAAAATGAGTGTTCAGAAGAAAACTGACCGGCTTATCTGTCCATTTCCGGATCTGGGTAATGTCTTCGCTCGCGGCAGACGGCAGAAAGCCTGCATCGACGACAAAAACCTGCCTTTCGCCGATAATGACCGTCGTATTACCGCCGCCTTGCCCGCCGTGTTCAATTTCGTAAATGCCGTCAGCCAGTTTGGTGGCCGTTCGTTCCGACTGGCCGTACGTTTTCATAGTGAATGTTGATACAATGATCAGTAGTACGGCGAAATGCCGAGACAAAGAAATTAAAGCCATTGTGATTTTCCTTATATTTAATATTAAAAACACAGATCGAACCAGCCGTCAAACTCCTTTGGCACCGATAATTACTTTTTTTCAATGGAAGGATTAATGATAAATCGTTTACGTAAAATCAGTTTGTTTTGTGCCTGACCTGTTTAGGGCATTCTGATTTTCGTGTTCGAATATCGTGTCATTTTAAGTATCATTTTAAATTTGATTTTGCGAACGAGGCGTCGTACAATCGAATTGTCCAAGATGACGGTCGAACTTAATTACACAAAAATACAGGTGTTTTATGAATCTTTACTACCTGCTGCCGGCAAGCGCGATCTTGCATATTACTGAGGAATTCTTATTTCCGGGCGGCTTTCTGACATGGTATCGCCATTACTGGCCTGAAATTGCGGCGAGCATTACACCCCGATTTTTATTCATCATCAATGCTATTCTCATAATCGTATGTTTCATTCCGCCGCTGATCGGCGATCCCGCTTATGGAATTGCATTGTGGCTGGCGATAGCGGCCATCCTTTTTACTAACGCGATCTTTCACATCCAGGCATCCATCCGAACAAAAATTTATTCGCCGGGAACGGTTACTTCCGTACTCGTTTATTTGCCATTGACTGTTTTTGGATACTGGACTTTTATTACAAACGGTCAGGCTTCCGTCGGCACGGCTGTTTCTTCTTTTTTGATTGGCGCTTCGTACCATTGGTTTTCATTATTGAGTCATCGGCGCAGAGCCAAAACCATCGAAAAATAGTTCTTATCTCTGAGATAATGTCCAAATGTTTTATAGAATGCCTGACTCTATCACTTTTGTCATTGAAAAAGTTATCACAATCGGTTATTTTAACACATCTGCTACTGTTCTGAAATGCTGATCCTCTGAAAGAATACAAGTTATGAAAATAGTCGATCTTCGCAGCGATACCGTGACGAAACCTACGCCGGACATGCGTGAAGCGATGTTTGATGCTGCCGTCGGCGATGACGTTTTTGGCGAAGATCCCACCGTCAATGCATTACAACAAAAAGTTGCCGCGTTATTTGGCCATGAAGATGCGCTGTTTGTTGCGAGCGGCACGATGGGTAACCAGGTCGCCGTAAAAACGCATACGCAACCGGGCAACGAAATCATCTGCGAAGCCGACTGCCATATTTTTAAATACGAAGCCGGCGGTGCCGGAATGTTATCCGGCTTACTCACCCACCTGATCAAAGGCGAACACGGCGTCATGACGGCGGCGCAAATCGAAGAAGCGATCAATCCCGACGATATTCACAGCGCGCCTACGGCTTTAATTGCGCTCGAAAATACTCACAACCGCGCCGGCGGAACGATCTATCCTTTTGATGAAATCAAACGCATTGCCGACTTGACCAAACGTAAAAACATCGCGTTCCATCTCGACGGGGCGCGCATATTCAATGCTTGCATCGCGGCGAATATTGCTCCTGCCGATTATGGAAAATGTTTTAACTCCATTTCCGTATGTTTCTCCAAGGGACTTGGAGCCCCTGTAGGATCGGCACTGATCGGCAGTAAACCCTTCATCAAAAAAGCCCGGTATTTCAGAAAAATGCTCGGCGGCGGTATGCGGCAAGCCGGATTTCTCGCGGCCGCAGCGATCTACGCTCTCGATAATAACGTCGGACGCCTGAAAGAAGATCACGACAAAGCTCAGCTTCTAGCCAAAACCGTCAGTAACATTCCGGCGTTCAGCATCGACCTTACATCGGTTCAAACCAATATCGTTATTTTCAGCGTCAGTCAAGGATCATCGCATGACGTCATCGAAAAATTACATGCACACGGAATCCTGGCGATTCCTTTCAGCAATAAAAAAATACGCTTCGTCACTCATTTAGACGTTCCGATGAAAGATATCGAATGGACGTGCGAAGTTTTGAAAAAGAATTTTTAGAGATCGCTCCCTGAGCGAAGTCGAAGGGAGCAAGAAAGATATAAATTAGTTATCGTCTAGGTCGTTTCGACTGCGCTCAAGGACCATATCGGCACTCCCTGAGGGCATCGAAGTGAGCGAGAATAATCTAAAATTACAATATGCCTTACATGTATATTCTCGAATGTGTTGATGGGACTTATTACACGGGAAGCACGATTGATCTTAACAAAAGGATATGGGAACACAATAATCGCTTAGGCGCAAATTATACCAAACAAAGATTGCCTGTAAAACTTGTTTATTCCGAAGAATTTCAACGCATCGATGATGCTTTTTACCGAGAGAAACAAATTCAAGGCTGGAGCCATAAAAAAAAAGAAATTGCTGATTGAAAATGATTGGAGTCAAATTCAATCTGAATCTGAATGTAAAAATGCTTCTCATTGGAAGAATTTTTGTAAAAAAAAGATATATATAGGTTAGTTAATTGTTTTAGGTCGTTTCGACTGCGCTCAACGACCATATCGGCGCTCCCTGAGCGAAGTCGAAGGGAGTGAGAAAGATATAAATTAGTTATCGTCTAGGTCGTTTCGACTGCGCTCAATGACCAAATAAACTCAATATCCATGGATCAACACACCGAAAAATTTATCAACGATCAGGTCGACCGAATTTTGCAGAGCCTGAAAGAAGTGGCTCCGTCGGGCACTACCGGATCAAGCTGCAGCAGCGGTACATGTTCGTGCCAGCAGTGTTCCTGCGTCGACTGTAAAAACCCCGTCGCCACGCATCCGGAATTGGTCGATACGATGATCGAATGCGGCGCTTGCCGTATATCCTCGACGCTTGGCATCAGCCCGGCAAGAGAACATGTGGCGAGAATGATCGATCACACCATGCTCAAGCCTGAAGCAACGCTACTGGAAATCAATCAGCTCTGCGATGAAGCAAAAACCTATTGTTTTGCGTCGGTATGCATCAATCCCGGTTGGGTAAAACACTGCGTCGATAAATTACGCCGCAGCGGAGTTATGGTATGTACCGTCGTCGGCTTTCCGCTTGGCGCCACCAGTACGGCTTCGAAAGCATTCGAAACGCAAACAGCCGTGCAACAAGGCGCGCAGGAAATTGATATGGTCATCAATGTTGGCTGGCTCAAATCCGGTTTATTCGATCTTGTCAAAAAAGATATTCAAGAGGTTGTTCGCAATGCCGGCCGGCGCGCCCCCGTCAAAGTCATCATCGAAACGTGTTTGCTCACCGATGAAGAAAAAGTTAAAGCGTGCATTCTGGCCAAAGAAGCCGGAGCCGCATACGTCAAAACCTCAACCGGTTTCAGCAAAGGCGGCGCCACGGCTGCCGACATCGCGCTTATGCGGAAAGTTGTCGGCGAAAAACTCGGAGTCAAAGCATCCGGCGGCGTTCGTACTTACGAAGACGCCATAACGATGATCGAATCCGGCGCTACCCGAATCGGCGCCAGCGCCAGCGTCAAAATCATTGGCGGTAAAAGCGTCAGCGGCGACGGTTACTGATTTCACGCTCGAAAATTCAGAATACATCATAATTATTCATTTAGGGTTATTAATCGAATGATATTCCGTTCTTCAGTGGAACGGAATAAGCATAATTTCAATTGTTTAATTTTTTTAAATTGGTCCCATGAAAACGATCGAACGCCATATTTTGGAAATGGAACGCGCCCATCCGGAAGCTACCGGTGAATTAACGGGATTGCTTGCGGATATCGCGCTGGCCGGTAAAATCATTTCGCATGAAGTTAATCGTGCAGGATTAGTCAATATTCTTGGATTGACAGGAACGGAAAACGTTCACGGTGAAGCCGTGAAAAAATTGGACATTTTCTCGCATGATACGCTCGTGAATGTTATTTCCGGCGGTCGCGGCGAAATTTATATGCTCGGTTCCGAGGAGATGGAACATCCGCTCAGCCTTAAAGACAATTACCCGGGTGGAAAATATATTGTCAATTTCGATCCGCTCGACGGTTCATCCAATATCGACGCCAATGTCAGTGTCGGAACGATTTTTTCAATTTTGCGGCGTTTCCCGAATGGCAACATGTCGGAATCCGAAATGTGCAAACAAAAAGGTGTGTTGCAGGTAGCGGCCGGTTACATTATTTACGGATCGAGCACCATGTTCGTCTACACAACCGGCCAGGGCGTTCACGGATTTACTCTCGATGCCAGCATCGGTGAATTTGTATTATCGCACGAGAATATTATGACGGCCAAACGCGGAAAAATCTACAGCATCAACGAAGGCAATTACAACAAATGGGACGACCGCCTGCGCCAATACATCCATTACCTTAAAGAAGAAAACAAAGCCGATAAACGTCCCTACTCTTCGCGTTATATCGGATCGCTGGTGGCTGATTTCCACCGTAATCTCCTGTATGGAGGAATTTTCTTGTATCCTGCCGATCAAAGCAGCCCGCAGGGTAAATTGCGCCTGCTGTATGAAGCCAATCCTTTGGCGATGATCATCGAACAAGCCGGCGGCGGCGCGAGCGACGGACATCGTCGCATCCTCGACATCGAACCGTCCGAATTGCATCAACGTACGCCGCTCATCATCGGCAGTAAAGAAGACGTAGACATCGCGTGTGAATTCATTCAAGGAAAACGAGTATGATTCAACCAATTGTAAAAAAAATTAAACTTTCCGAACGGCCATCCGATCGTGAATATTGGATGAGCAAAACGCCTGACGAACGTCTCGAAGCTTTAGAAATATTACGCCAACAATATTTGGAAATGAACCCCCATGCTCCTAAGAGAGTTGTAAGAGTAATCACAAAAAGAAAATTACATTCTTAAGGCCATTTAAAATTTCTTATGCCATATACGCCTCACAAACTCTTAAGTCTACCAAACGACGATGTAGTTGTTTGGAGGTACATGGATTTTCCAAAATACGTTGCACTTTTACGATTGAAATCCCTTTATTTTTGCCGTGCAGACAAAATTGGTGATCCTTTTGAAGGATCAATTCCAAAAGGTAATACTGAAATAAGGAGACAGTTTTACAAAGAATTGATGCCACATTTTGCTAATAACGAAGAAGTAATCAAATCCAATGTCAATAATATTTCAAAAGTGACCGAGCATGCTCGTACTAATTATTTTTTAAACTGTTGGCATGTAAATGAATTTGAATCCGCGGCAATGTGGAATTTATATGCAACGAAAGGAATAGCTCTTAAGTCAAATATTTTACATTTAAAAAACTGCTTCGAAAAGAATGATCACCAAATTTTTATTAGTCAAATTACCTATAAGAATTATTTAACAGAAACAATACCTGACGGTAATACTTTTTTTCCGATCATCCACAAGTGGAAAAGCTTTGAATTTGAAAGGGAAATCAGAGCAATTGTAAATTGCACGTTTAATCCAAAATTCGCCAACAGTGATGAAGGACAAAATATTGCAGTCGATTTAGACAAGCTAGTCGATGCAGTAGTCATATCTCCAACAAGTCCAAAATGGTTACAAGATACTATAACTGAAGTAACAAAAAAATTTGAATTCGATTTTGAAATCAAAAAATCAGATCTAGATAACGATCCTATTTTCTAAATCAGTCTTTTATGCCTACATCCAAAGATCCCGGCGGCTCCAACTCATCGCATAATGTCACAACGGCCAGCGCCAATGGCAGCGCTAAGTATGGTACTCGCCCCAAAACCACTCCGGCTGTACTTTGGTGGGTTTTGGCGGTCATGTTATTTATCGGCGGAGCGTTTTTTGCGATCATAGGTCTCGCTTCGATTTTGACCGGAGAATATGTCGGCAGCGGCCAAACTTATACAGGCGATGATAAACTCAGTACGTTGATCGGCCTGTTTGGATTTTGCGGACTTATCCCGATGGCATTTACAGGTCTGATTGTTTTTCGTTTATTCCGGAAAAAACGTCAGCATGAAGAAGAAATGAATTTATGGCTGGAATCAAGTATTTTGAAATTTGCCGCACTCAATCAAGGGAAAATTACCGCGGAAGAAACGGCTATGGAATTTCATATAGGCGTAGCACAATCCAAATCTATACTTGAAGAAATGGTCATCAAAGGTATAGCCGAGCTGCGCGTGACGGACAACGGAACACTGGTCTATGTTTTTAGCGGGCTCAATGATGATAAAGAAAGCGCAGAAAACATCTGATTGCTTTATTAATCCCCGCCTGTTTTTATTTTATCCCACATTTGTTTGATAGATAATGCGTGCATCGTATACGCGACCGGCACAAAAAAACCTGGAAGCCAGACATATGGCCAATAGGCAACTATTGTATTGGCGGGCTCATTCATAAACACTCTAAATGGAACCGGTAGAGATACAATAGCTATAATCACAATATTGGCCAATATAAGTAGACCAAGTATATTCCACGCTAATACGACTTTGCTTGTCAATTTTCTCTTCGAGTATCCGTAAGCAACCAGTGGCGCAGTTAACCCAACCAAGACGTCAAAATTCCTTCCTTCGAAAGTCATTTGAACCGGAATAATATTATCAAGAAACAACAGCCAAAGCTCCATTTCGATGATAATACGAAAAGCTTGTATGTAAATAAGCCATTGAGGTGGAACCTGTTTTAGCCATAGAGTAATTTTTTTGGAACTCGACAAAACTATCATCAGAATAAGAGGCGGCAATAATACTGTTATTAGCCTTGGTGGTATCGATGTGAAATTCATTAAAAAACCACTAGCGGCTAAAACCGATGTCAGGATAAACCAAAACATGATGGCCGCAATAACTACAAAGGTGACTTTATGGTTTTGTCCTTGTTGTGTTTTACGAACAAGCAATACAACGAGATAAAACAATATGATTGCTAATAAAACAAACGATATTGTTGTCTCTTGAAAATATTGTCCCGACATACATCTCCTTTCATTGTTAAATCTCTGTTCTTAACCATCCAATATCCGGAAATTTGGTCAAATACATCTATTCAATTCCTTCCCACTCTTTAAAAAATCTATCCAGATACATTTCCATAAACCGGTGGCGTTCTTCCGCCATGGCTTTGCCGGTTGCCGTATTCATCCGATCTTTAAGCAATAACAGCTTCTCATAAAAATGATTGATCGTCGGCGCACGGCTGTTTTTATATGCGTCAAAATTATCATGGCGTTCCGGCTTCACTGACGGATTATACAACTCCCGTTGTTTGAAGCCGCCGTAGGCAAATGCCCGCGCAATACCAATCGCTCCGATCGCATCAAGCCGGTCGGCATCTTGAACGACTTTTCCTTCAAGACTGTGCATAGCCGTTGTGACATCCGCGCCTTTAAATGAAATGTCTTTGACAATTCGGCAAACATGCTCAATCGTATTCGCCTCGACATTAATCGATTGCAGCCATTGCCGCGCGACTTTCGGCCCAACAGTATCGTCGCCTCCGTGAAATTTATGATCGGCAATGTCATGCAATAAAGCCGCTAATTGCACGATAAAAAGATCAGCGCCTTCTTTTTGGCCAATGTGAATAGCATTTTTTAATACGCGTTCAATGTGCCACCAATCATGCCCGGTACCTTCACCGTCGAGTTGAGACCGTACATAAGAGGAAGTTTGTTCAATAATGCTTTCTTGTAGTGTCGTCATAAATTAAAAAAATGCTCCCCGAGCGGCGTCGAAGGGAGCATTTGTGCATAGAATATTTTAAATCACGGACCGTTTCGACTGCGCTCAACGGCCGTAATTCTGAATTAATTAATTGTAATCCGGAAGGAAAGAATATTCTTTCGCATAGTACAGCATTTGTTCCATAAAATCAGCCGGATATTCTACTTTTACATCGACGATCTTATCGCCCTGCATTACCGGAACAAGTTTAGGATTAATGAAGCCGGTATACGGGGCAATATCTAATTTTTTATACCGATCGAGAACTTCTTTATGCAATTCCTGATCTACTTTCACGCCGTATGTTTCGACCAGATTTTTGGCGCCTTCAAAATCGCCTTCGGAAGTAATGCGTTGGGTTTCTTTCAGCAATTGGCCGAATAAATCGCGCAATTTTTGATAATCGTTGATAACAAAAAATGTTTTACCGTCACGGACTTTCTTTTCAATCACGTTATCCGGCTTTCCTTTTTCGTAAGCCCATTGTGCAATCATTTGGCGATTGCGCATGTGCGATTCTTGAATATCCTCCCCGATTTTCAACCGCGTAAGTTGCGTCATAAGTCCGTTCGTCATTTGCCGATCATATTCGCCTTTCGCCGCATCAAAATTAGGAAGCACACCGATATCAATAAGTTTTTGATCCATGATAAAATAAAGAGCGACTAAATCGGCGCGGGCTTCCTCGATCGTCGATGAATAATTCTTTAATGTTTCGTTAGGCGTGCCGACCCCGGGATTGATCTGCCCTGAAGCATGGCCAATCACTTCATGCATATCCGTATGCAAATTATCGGAAATGGGGCCGTATTTTTGGTAACGATCTATTTCTTCCTTCGAATAATAAAATTCATCGACCAAACCGCTTTTTAAACCGACCTGATTGTACGCGTCAACGATATTTCCCAAAGTCACTGATTTAGAGCCGTGGAGTTCACGAATCCAGTTGGCATTCGGCAAATTGATGCCGATGGGCGTTGTCGGTGATGCATCGCCTGACTCGGTAACGACCGTGATCACTTTCGCCAAAATACCTTTCACATTTTTTTTCTTATGGGCATCGGCAATCGTCGAATGATCTTCAAACCACTGCGCTTCTTTACCGATAGCGTCAATGCGTTTGGAAGATTCCATATCTTTGATCGATACGATCGCCTCATACGTTGCACGATAACCGAGCGGATCGCCGTACGACTCGATAAATCCATTGACCGCGTCCACTCGCGAATCATCCTTCAGCCAAAGAATGCAGTATTCATTCCATTTTTTTAAGTCGCCTGTTTTATAGAATTCTATCAATTTCTCAAAAGTTTTCTTTTGCAAATCGCTTTCGGCAACCGTCGATGCTTTCTCAAGCCAATACACAACTTTTTCGATGGCTTGCGTATACATCCCTCCGACTTTCCATGTTTTCTCGACGATTTTGCCGTCTTCCTTCACAAGTTTTGAATTCAAGCCATACCAAACCGGTTCGGGATCGTTTTTGTCGGTGATTTTTTTGTGATAATCCTCCACTTCCTTCTGCGAAAGCCCTTCATACAAATTGCAGGCGGAGGTCTTGACGAGATCGTCTTTAGGATTGAGATTAATGCGCAAAGGATCAATTGCCGGGTCAAACAAGATCGGCGTTAAGCGAGCTGCTAATTGCTCAGTCGTCTCACTGCCTTTGAGCGGGAATTTTCCCTCTGGTGAATTTTTTATCAACTCGGCAAAATATTCTTTGGAAAAACCGGGGTCAAATTTGTAATTGGAATAATGATGATGGATACCGTTGGAAAACCAGACGCGTTTTGTATAAATCATGAATTTTTTAAAATCCTCGGTATTGCGATCGCCTTTATAATTTGTCACAATCGCTTCCAACGTACGCCGGATCGTCAAATTATGTTTATAGCTCTGATCCCAAAAAATATCACGTCCCGATAACGATGCCTGATAGAGATAATAGACCAATTCCTTTTGTTTTGGGGTCAATTCCTCAAATCCGGGAATCTGGTAACGAACGGTTTTCAGATCGGCAAATTGTTCTGTCAGGTATTTGAACTCTTTTTCACCTGAAGTTTGTTTTTTCTGTGCACAACCGGCAATCCAAAGCGCCAGCATCAGTAAGAGCATGTTTCGTTTCATAAATAGGCCTCATGTTAGGTAATTAGTGAAGAATCGTATGCGTTTCCCAAAAATATCCATTCCCTTTCAGGGGAGTATGGGCCGCATACGCGGTTGTTTGTTGCGGTTTCATTTTCGATTTAAACATTGTATCATACGGATCGATCGTTTTTTGAATTTTGTCCGACGATGACGGCCCGGCAAATTCCAGCACGACTTGCAGCCAATAGCGCACCGTCACATCGACGGCATATTTGCTCTCCATCCCGGTATGCCATTCTATCGAAACAAATTTTTTCCAGGCTTCGATTTGTTTGATTAAATATTTATCGTCGTACTTTTTAACGACTTCTTCCGGCTTTTTCCATTGCCGTAAAGCTTGACGAATATTATTGACGTCATTTTCAGTAAGTAATTTCATACAGCCTCAAATATAGAGAATTTCACCGACATCGGGAATCTTTAATTCACCATTAATTTTCTTTTCTTCATTCAGCTTTTGCAACCATCGGACCGGCTCTCCCAAAGGCTCATCGGCCAGATCGAACGTACCGTAATGCATGGGTATGAATACTTTTCCATGCAGTTCATTGAATCCCATAACGGCTTCTTCGGGATTGGTGTGATTGTTTTTCATAATGTACGGCGGCTTATAAGCGCCGACTGGCATCAGACAATAATCAATCGTTCCGAAAAGTTTATAAATTTCATTGAAATGTCCGGCATACGCCGTGTCGCCCGCGAAATAAATTTTCACTCCGTTTTTTTCGATAAGAAAACTGCCCCACAAAATTTTGTTGCGGTCCCACGGAACGCGTAAGTACCAATGCTGCGCGGGAAGAAAATAAATTTTAAACGATTCGTTGATGTTAAATTGCTGGTACCAGCCCGATTCCTGCGTATCGAGAAATTTATTCATCGACCGAATAAGTTCTGCCATTTTCAGCGGTAATAGCGCTTTCACGCCACGAGCCGGCAAAGTTTCAATGGTTGCACGGTCGAGATGATCGTAATGACCGTGTGAAAGAAGGAGATAATCAAGCGGCTGTATTTTTTCAATCGGCACAGGTAATTCAGCCAAACGCTCCTGCGTCGGCGGATGCGTCAGGCACGGATCGGTCAGCAGCCATTTACCGTCGATTCGAATCAGAAAACTCGCATGTCCAAGCCAGATAATACAATCCCGATCGATCGTGTTCAACGGCGGTAGCTTGATGGTTTTGAGCTTAAAAGTATCTGCTTCTTTTTCTTTTTTCTGTGGATTGGCCGAAATCATCCAATTGAAGATTTTACCGAAAGAGTTGTTGACATAAGAACGGTCTTCGTTGACAAAGCGCCCGTCGATAAGAATATTGCCGGGATAACTGGTTTTGATTACGGGTAATTCCTCATTTCGCAGGTACAACGCTTCTTCGCCGGCCCATGCCGGCGATACGAAACCATACCGCGACAGAAATACCATCAAGCCGTTTAGTCCTAGTTTTCGAAGGAAATGGCGGCGGGAAAGATGCACGAAAAATCCTTTTTTTTATTTAGGAACCCAAATTGCCGGATCAATCAATAAAAAAAAACTGTTATTTTCCACTGTTTTTTAAAAAGCCCGATCAAAGCTTGCGTGGAAGCCTACAAAAATCTTGACTTTAGCAATGAAAAATACTACAATTCTTTGTTCAAAATTCTCACAAATGCGCTTAACTCCTACGTATAACAAGCACCATCGATTTTTTGAAAACGCTTAACGCGCACCCATGAGTATTGTACACACAACGCATACGTACTCTCTCCGTTGGATGATCGCACCGTATTTATTTCCTATAGTATTATTGGTTAATGCCAACGCTCAAACACCGGAACGTTGGATTGAAATCGGCGATTCTTTGCACTTTGCAAATGACAACGAAGGAGCCTATAAAGCATATAAAGCGGCTTTTGATATCAGCGGTTATCATGTAGAAGCTTTATGGAAGATGGTTGCTGAACTGACGACCATGGGCGATATTCTGCCCAAGGGCAACGATCAATTAACCAAATACCAGGAAGCTGTCGACATTGCGCGTAATGCTGTCAAACTTAATCCGAACCATGTGGAAAGTCATACGATGCTGGCAATCGCATTAGGTAAACTGGCATTACACAAATCAGGCAAAGACAAAGTTAATTGCCTGAATGAAGTTCGCGCCGAAGCAGAAAAAGGATTGACGCTGAATCCTAATTCGGACGTTTGCCATTACCTTTTAGGGCGCTGGAACCGTGAGATTGCCAATCTGAATTGGTTGACACGAAGTTATTTACGGATGATGGATCGGCAGGTTTTGGGTGAAGCTTCCAATGAGAAATCCATCGAGCATTTCAAAGCCGCCATTACGATCAATGATTCTTTGCCGGCTTATTATCTTGAATTAGGTAAAACGTTTGTCTATATGGAAAAATGGGAAGAGGCGGAAGAAGCATTTGAAAAAGTAGCCGTTCTTTCTACGAACGGCCGAAACGCCCGCAAATGCCAGCGCGACGCTAAAACATATCTTGAAATGTTGAGTCACGCCCATTACGCGGACATCAAAGAAGCAGTACAGGAATAATTCAATTCATACAGGAGGTCCTCCTATGACGATCCGAGTTACCAATGAAGAAAACGGGATCATTGAAGAATTTAAAACCAATAACCTCGACTTCATTCGCCGGAGTTATGAAGAGTTTGATCCCATTGCAACCATGAGCGAAGCTGATTACCAACGCCTCGCCGTGCTTATCGTCAAAAAGCGTTATACCGATACCCGCTTTGATAATTTAGAATGGAAAACGGAAGTTCTACCGGATTAAGAAAGAATCTTTATGCTCAAACCTGGTCGTAAAGCTCCCGATTTTAAATTAAAAGATACCAATGGTAACACTGTCCAATTATCCGATTACAAAGGACAGTACGTAGTATTGTATTTTTATCCTAAAGATGATACGCCGGGATGCACGAAAGAAGCGTGCAGTTTCAGAGACGATTACTCCGATTTTAATAAGCATAAGATCGCCGTCTTCGGAATCAGCCCTGACGACGAAAAGTCTCATCAAAAATTTACGACGAAATATAAGCTTCCTTTTCCCCTGCTCAGCGATCCCGATCACAAAATTGCTGAAAAATACGGTGCCTGGGGATTGAAAAAACTGTATGGCCGGGAATATGAAGGAATTTTACGTTCAACGTTTGTCATCGGTAAAGACGGCATGATCGAACATGTATTCGATAAAGTCAAAGTGGACACGCATGCTACCGATGTACTCCATGTGATTAAACTATAAGGCGTTTGTGAATCTTTTCAAAATTATCACCCTGCTTGCCCTGTGCCGGTTATTGACGGCCACCATTTCCGCTCAAGATAAACCCAAATCCGAATGGGAAAAACACGAATTCAAAAATTATTACGTCGAATTCAAAACGCCCGCCGATTGGTACGTGACATTCAACACCGACAGTAAAGAGGAATACAGCTACATCGAATGCGTTAGTCCCGACAACCAGATGTATTTTTTCATTACGTCCACCACCAACGAATTAAAATCTACCAACGACATTATTCTGTCGTACCTCAAAGTCACTTATTCAACCAGCCAGTTTCTTTTAGAAGAAGAGAAAAAGATCAACAACATTGATTTTATATTCTCCATTGGAGTTACCCATCTCGAAAATATACAGACGTATATCAAATTGGGCGTCGGCAATCACAAAGAGCGCGTTTACCTCGTAGACAGCGGCTTCAACAATGTTGAGAATAAAGAAGCTGAAAAAATCCTGCAGACCATCATCGAAAGTATCCGCGCGATTGATTGATTAATAATCCGTAACTCATCTGCTGTGTTTGAGTCATAGTATTGTCATCTCTCCATGACAAATAAGTTTAATTCTACCTCATGAAAAAACGGTTAGTCATACTCGGAACTGGCTTTGCATCAATGAGCCTGATTCGTGCTTTACGCATGGATGCGTACGATGTGACCATCATTAGCCCGCGTAATCATTTTTTATTTACCCCGCTGTTACCGAGTACAACCGTTGGCACAATCGAATTTCGCAGTATTATTGAACCCATCCGCCTGCAAAAAAATATTACTTTCATTCAGGCATTTGCGCGTGACATCAACGCCTCGGCAAAAACCGTAGTATGCGAAAATGCCGTTGACGCGAAAAATTTTGAAATAGCCTACGATCTTTTGTTGATAACCGTCGGCGCGGTCAATAACACATTTGGCGTGCCCGGCGTTACCGAATACGCCTTCTTTCTGAAAGAACTGCGTGATGCCCGCCGCATTCGCCAACGAATTATCGATAATTTTGAAAGGGCTGCAACGCCGACACTCACACCGGAGGAGCGAAGCCGCCTGTTGCATTTTGTAGTAGTTGGCGGAGGGCCGACAGGCGTTGAATTTGCAGCCGAGCTGTCGGATTTTATGAAAGAAGAACTGGCCCGTTCATACCCTGATTTGATTCAACGGGCGTACATTACGTTGATCGAAGGAGGCAAAAGCATTCTCAATACTTTTGACGAAAGTTTGTCCGACTATGCAACGACGCATTTTGCACGGCACAATGTTAACGTCATGACACGAAAGATCGTTAAAAATGTCTCGTCCGATACCATCTTGCTTGACGATGGTAATGAAATTTACTACGGAATGCTGGTGTGGTCTACCGGGAACGGACCGTCGGAACTGATCCGGTCATTGCCATTCCAAAAAGACGCCACGTCAAGGATTTTGACGGATGATTTTTGCCGTGTATTATCAACCGATGTGATTTACGCCGCCGGCGACTGCGCCAATGTGCAGGGCCATAATTTTCCCGCCACAGCGCAATTAGCCATGCAGCAGGGAAAATACCTGGCTAAACATTTCAATGCTCTCGCACGACAACGCCGGTTGAAATCCTTCAAATATAAGCATCTCGGAATGTTGGCCTACATTGGCGACAATCGCGCGTTAGCCGATTTACCCAAAGCCAAATCAGGCGGCATATCGACTTGGCTGTTCTGGCGTTCAGCTTATTTAACAAGGTTAGTGAGCTTAAAAAACAAAGTGCTTGTGCTCTTCGATTGGTTCAAAGCAGCGCTATTCGGCAGAGATGTAAGCAGGTTTTAAGGAAAATAAAAAAACAGGCGATCAGCCTGTTTTTTTGTATACGTTCATTTCAAAATATCATATAGCGCTTCGAGCTTCTGCAGCAAGATGGATTGAATATTAGGATCATTCAAATCCGGTGGCGTGAAACCATCGTCGAGCTGTATGATCAAATCGATCGTCAATTGGTTGTCGCCGACATTAAAAGCGCACAACGCTTCATGATATAGAATGTCCAGATAGGTAATTGTTTTATCATGATTGAACACATAGCTTGGTGCATGGCGAATTACAAATTTCGCACGCTCGATACCATTGGCATAATCGCCCCTGCTCCAACTTACAATCGCCCAACCGGCATATCCATCCAGACTGGAATCCGCTTCGATGGCCTGGAAATAACCGTCCGATGCGTCGACAGAATCAATACTCATCATTAAGGTCGTCCAACCTAATCCGACGTAAGCTTCATTGGTACTTCCCGTCAATGCACTAAACGCTGCATGCGCAGAGACATAATCCTTGTCCCGAAATAATTGCCATGCCGAATCGATCGGAACATCATCTCCGCAACCGCATAAAATCACAATTAATCCGACACTCAGATATTTTGCGACACGTCTCATGTTTTCTCCCACTTCATCTATTTAAAATTAATTTCTAATTTTTTACTTCACCAGGAGCATCTTCTTCGCAACGATTTCTTTAGGCGTCTCCAAGCGGTAGATGTATACTCCTGTTGCCACCTGCTGTCCGATTTCATTTTTACCGTCCCAGCGAACTTCGTGATAACCGGCATTGCGTGACTCGCTCAGAAGCTCCTTCACTTTTTGACCAAGAATATTATAGACGGTCAATTTAACTTTGCCTTCATCCGGCAATCCAAACCGGATCGTTGTCGACGGATTGAATGGATTCGGATAGTTCTGCGAAAGCTCGATTTTCTTAGGCAAGAACACGTGTTCAGGATTATAGAACATCGCTAATTCGCCAAATTTATCCAATTTAGCCGTGATCTGGCCTTCAGCGCCTTCTCCACCAAGATAACTCCATTCGCCGTTATCTCTGAAATACAAACCAATTTTACGTTCATCGAAATCATCGATTCGCGATTTCAGGGACTGGAGTGCGTCGCCAGAATAACGGACCGTCAGTTGAAGATACTTGTCTTTTTTAAGTTCGACAGTACTGATAAGATCAATACGTTCTCCAACCTCTGTCCATGCGTTAGTTTCTATCGATTTTCTTAATTGACTCGGCTTCTGTTTTGGTTGTTGACTCAATAAAATAAATCCGTCATTAGCCAAACTTCCCTTCGCACCGTTGAGCGTAACAGCGCCATCGCGTGTAGTCAGTGCGACGGCAGCGCTGGCCGTTGTAATGATCGCATTATAACTGCGGGAAATAGTGGTCTGGTTACCGCCATAGTCATAACCCGTGACGGTGAGGAATAACGAACCGCTGGATGGCAGCACAAATGGCATTGCATATACTCCGGATTGTCCCGCAACGGCCGTCAACGTTAACGCCGCACTATCGGTCAAAGCGCCGGATGTATTGTGCATCCCGTAAGCACCGGCAATGGAATCAAGATCTTCATTACTTTGCGCATAGATTGAGATCGCGTTTTTCAGCACAGTGCTGGTCAGAACGGCGATGATCATTTCCGGCTGCGCTGCATCGATCCGGAAAAATCCTGTATCGCTGTATGTTTCGCTTAACCCATCGCTCGCAATGACGCGCCAGAAGTAACTTCCGGCACTATCCAATGGCGAAGGCACGGTTATCATCGAGTCAACGGCATTGAGCGATTGTACGATCGACAGAAAATCGTTGGCCGTTGCAATTTGTATCGTATAGTTTAATGCATCGCCATCGTCGTCACCACGGCCTTCCCATGTCAGCGCTGGCGTGCGGCTGCCGGAGATATTATCATTGTCAACCGGTTTAAGCCTGAATGCAGTTGGAAATGCATTCGTATCCGCAAATGCGTCCAAACGCAAAGCAAACGGATTGACGGCCGCATTATTCCAAATTTGCAACGTATCCAGTTTGTTACCGTAGTTCGCCGGAATGAATTTAACGTTTACCAATAAAGTATCGGTCGTATTGGCCGTCAGAACTATAGGCAAGCCTGAATTCACTAATTTCAAATCATCATAATAGCGCAAATTCACACTATCAATAACGACCTGACCGGTCGCCGCATAGAATTTCATTTGCATAGCAGCGCTGTCGCCAATCATCACTGAACCAAAATCAACACCGGATTGCAGCGATGCCAGTGTTCCCGCCTGACCGGCGCCTGTCAGTGCCAGCTTGAGCGGATCAACGGTAGAATTATTGCTGACGCGGATCGTATCGGACAACGCACCAAAAACCGTGGGTTTGAATTTAATAACAGCCACAATGGTATCACCGGTAGCGATCGTATCCGGTAATCCAGAAACTGATTGGATTGTGAAGTCATTGCCTATGTCTAGCAGCCCTGAGCTGACAATGGCACTGCCTGCCGTTGTGAATAGCTTGACCGTTTGAACGGCGCTGTCGGTGACGAGCACATTGCCGAAATTGATCGCAGCCGGCGTAAATGCAAGCGTGCCGCCGGTTCCCGTTCCGCTCAGATTAATTTTCACAGGATTCAATAACGAATTATTATTCAAAACTAATCGGTCGCTCCGGCTTCCGAAATTCTTCGGTTTGAATTTGACCACGACTAGCAACGTATCGCCCAATGGCAACGCATGCGGCAATCCGCTGGAGACGGATACAACCTGATAATCCGTTCCGGATTCGAGCGACACTGCGCTGACGGTTATATTGCCGCTGGCTGAAAATACTTTAACGGTCTGTTGAGCGCTGTCGCCAACAAATACGTTATTGAAATTAACGCTGGACGGTAATGTCGCAAGAGTACCGGAATTACCAACGCCGCTCAGGAACAGTCTGAATGGATTGGTTCCTGAATTATTAAATAATCGCATCGAATCCGTACGCGTCGACAACACCGAAGGTTTAAATTTCACCGTTGCCTGCAGCGTGTCGGTTTGTTTGAGTATAGACGGAATACCGGGCGTAATACCGACGATTTTAAAATCGCCATTCACATCCAATTTGATACTATCCACATTAACGGCGCCGATAGTTGTGTAGAATTTAATAACTTGCTGCACACTATCGCCGATTTGCACAACACCGAAATTGACAGAAGTGCTGGTTGTTGCCAATGTTCCAATCAAACCGGTACCGTTAAGCACAATCGATAACGGACTGATCAATGCATTGCTGCTGACACGAATCGTGTCTGTAAACGCACCGAAGTTATTCGGTTTGAATTTCACCGCCATAAATAAAGTGTCGCCGATCGTAAACGCATTCGGCAAAGTTGGCGTTGAATTGAGACTAAATTGACTGCCAAAATCCATCGAGGCACTATTAATCAATAATCCAATGGTTGACGGATAAAGTTTGACGATAGTAACAAGACTGTCGCCAATATGAATACCGCCAAAATTGATCGAAGTTTGCGATGCGATAATAGGTCCTACAGCGCCTCGTGCAACAAGGTTGATTCTGAAAGGATTGGTTATTGAATTATTGGCAATACTAATCGTATCGCGCAAAGTGTCCGTCAGCGTTGGCTTAAATTCAACGTCGACAAACAACGTATCGCCGGGATATAATATCCGCGGTAATGATAACGCATTACCAATATTGAATTGTGTACCAAATTTGAAATTGGCGCTGCTCACTAAAACGCCTCCGGTAGCAGGATAAATTTTAACCGCCTGCGTTAGGCTGTCGCCGATCTGCACGCTTCCGAAATTAACGTTTGGAGTCAACGTTGCCAACGTTCCGGCAAGACCAGTTCCGTTGAGCGCGATTTTCATGAGACTCGCTGCCGAGTTGTTGGTCACACGCAACGTATCGGTCAGAGCTCCAAAATTTCGCGGACGGAATTTCACAGGAACGGTCAGCGTATCTCCCGCAAAAAGCGTATCCGGTAAAGTCAACGGACCGGCCACGCTAAAATGCGTTCCAAAATTGAATGCCGTATCGCTGATCGCCACAGCGCCTAATGTCGTGTAAAATTTAACATTTTGTGTAACGCTGTCACCGACCAGTACGTTGCCATAATTGATTGACGAGATATTGGATGCAAGCGTACCGACGACACCAGTACCATTCAGCGTGATTTGGAAAGGATTGACACCGGTCGTATTGACAATATCAACGACGTCGTTGATCGCTCCAAAAGTTGTTGGCTTGAATTTAACCGTCACGTACATCGTGTCATTAAGATTCAACACCTGCGGTAATCCGCCTCCAACATTGAGCGAGTAATCGCCGCCATTTTGCAAGTTGACCGCGTTGATCGTTACCGTTCCCGCTGTCGCAAAAACTTTCAAAACTGCTGTAGTGCTATCGCCGAGTTGCACCGAGCCCATATTCTGAATCGGCGTTAAGGTTGCCAGCGTCGACGGCAAATAATCGACGATTAATTGGGTCCAGAGATTCTGGTTCGGCGTTCCTTCTTTGGAATAGTAATAATGGTAATATGCACCGGTTTCATTTGAAATCGCCATTGACAGAATACCGTCGCCGGCTCTTTCTGCAGCGACTTGCGTGCGCAGTGGATCGCTCGTAAGCGTATAGGTCCAACTGTTGAAGCCATTAGCCCATGCAAACCATTGCCCAAGCAAAGTTCCTTGCGCCGGCCGTGTATTCCATGTAATGCTTCCTTCGGTCCATGCATCGTTGGTGACAAAAAATGCATAATGGTACGGATCGTAATTGTAGGCAAACCCGTTAGGTGAAGAAACTTTCAATGTAGCCGAGAGGATGTCAGCGCTGGCCGGCAGCGAAGCAAGATTGAATTTGACATACGCTTTCGATTGGTCGTTAGGATAATTGCCCGCTCCGTTAGCATTTGATCCGTAAACATAAATATCACCTGCCGAACCAAAATTGGTCGTTGGCTGTTGTTCCATGACTTTGGCATCTTCAATGACATACAGCGTATCACGAATCGGCGTGACTTGCGGAACGATACTATTGCCATCAAGACGAACACTGAAAGCGCTCAATGAATTGCTGTTGACGATTACCGAATCAAAGAGCGCAGCAACAACGCCGGGCAAAAATTTTGATTCAAATTTTAGCGTATCGCCTGGCCCGAGAACGGCAGGAATTGTACCGAGCGGAACCAATTGGAAATGGGAGCCGGTTTTTAAAGCAGCACTATTGACCTGAACGTAACCATGCGGAACAAACAAATGGATTTGCATTTTGGCACTGTCCAAAACCGGTACGGTACCGAAATACACATTCGGTGTTAACGTTGCCAATACACCACCCGCTCCGGTACCCGACATTCCGATCTTTAATGGATTAACACCGGAATTATTGGCTACAAGAATTGTATCGATATGGGTCGTGAATCCATTGGGTTTGTAAGTAACAAATACTACCGCAGTGTCGCCGGTAAACAGTGTCGGCGGACCTAAGGTCGAGTCTATTCTGAATTGATTGTTAGTTTTTAAACTTATTCCGGAAATCGAAACGGCTCCGCCATTGGAATAAATTTTTACGCTTTGTTGTACACTATCTCCCCACACAACATTACTGAAATTCATCGGGCTCACGGATGCAGTCAGCGAACCGCTGACGCCCGTGCCATTCAATGCAATCTTCAAAGGATTTAGGCCTGAATTATTCACCAGACGCAGGGTATCGCTTGTCGGACTAAACACCGTTGGTTTGAATTTGACATTAACGATCATTGTATCGCCGCTAAAAAGTGTATCCGGAATGACGAAGCCGCTGATCGAATACTGCGCCCCTAAATCAAGCGAAGCTCCGCTGACAATCATGCCGCCGGTCGCCGCAAAAATTTTAACAATTTGCGTTACGCTGTCGCCGACCGCAACATTGCCGAAGCTCAAGCTCCCCGGCGTTAAACCAATCGTACCGACGATCGGTTGAAATGCATTCGAAAATGCCGATGTATTGAGTCCGACATTTTGTAATGCCGTAATATTCATACCTGCAAAGATCGTAACTTTTTTCGACCAGTTACCGGCGCCGTCAGCCCGAATCGAATCCAGAAATACTTTGCCTTCATTGGTCGTATCGGCATAAAGATGAATAAGCCCATTAGGCGCTCCCGTACCGACAACTGTCGAATCGTAAAACACATTTGTAATCACCGGGGGAACTATCCCTTGCTGGCCTCCATTAATTACTGATACGCCGGCTCCACCATTATTGAAAATAGAGTTTTTGAAAACGATATTACTGTCGGTTGTGGCGCCATCGATGATCACGCCTTCAGCGCCATTGTAGGCAATGGTATTATTAGTTACCGAATCGCCGGAAGCATTGCTGCTTAATTCAACTCCGCGGAAACCATTTCCCACTGGTAAGCCCGTTGTACTTAAGCCGATAAAATTTCCATCGATAATCGTTTGAGCAGCATCAACAAGTAGGGAAATACCGTTGCTTGAATTTCCTGAAATAATATTCCGTCCGCCGACCGTACCGTCGCCAATTCGATTGCCGCGTGAACCTTGCATGACGCCGATACCTACCGAATTAGACATCGCCGTTGCGCCGTCAGCCGCCACACCAATGTAATTTCCGATCACGGCATTGCTATCGGAATTAGAACCGATCAAAATTCCCTGGGATGTATTCGCGCTGATAATATTTCGACCGTTTGCTTTTCCATTGCCAATTCGGTTATGCTTGACAGTACTGGTTAATTCAATCCCCCAATCGGTATTACCGATAGGACTCAGACCCGTCACATCCGTACCGATATAATTACCAATAATTAAATTACTGTCAGAATTGAAGGTTATGGCAATCGGCCGTGCATTTCCGGAAATGATATTTCGTCCCGACGCGAGCGTATCGCCGATCGTATTATATTTAGAACCGATGTGAAGCCAAATTCCAATAAAATTAGGCGCACCGGCGGCTGTACCGGCAAGATTCGTTCCGATGCGATTGCCGATAATACGATTGTACGAGCTTGCAACCGCCAGAATCGCAGCAATATTCGTATTACCAAAGCCGACCATATTCAAATGTTTGATCGTATTTCTTTGGCTGGATAATTGAATTCCGTGAAATCCCGGTACGCTGGCTGCAATAGTAATGCTTGGTATGTTATCGCCGTCAATATCCCCGTCAATCACGGTCGAATCATCGGTGACATTTAAAGTTGAAATAATGGTAATGGTCTGGCCGATAAGCGGAAGCGCAAAACGAATGGTGTCTGCACCGGCATTGGAATTGGCATACGTGATCGCATCACGCAAAGACCCTGTGCCCGCATCATTTGTATTCGTAACAAGCAACGGATCCAAAATGATTGTCGAAATAGGCAGAGAAAATTCGGATGAGTTTTGACTGCTATCTTGCAGAACCGTCAAAGAGTCCAATCCTATAGGTAATGCACCAAGATTGACTTTTTTGAACCATTGACCTGCAGCGTTCGCTCGTGTCGTATCAATAAAAAGTTTTCCTTCATCCGACGAATCGGCAAAAACATAGATCATTGCATTGGGCGCGGCAAGGCCGGATAAAATTGAATCTTGTGCAAGATTTAAGATAACAGGTTTTGCAATACCTTGCTGAGCGCCGCTGGTTATAGCTATTCCGGATAATGTATTATTGAAAATGGAATTGGCGTACGTCCAGTTACTATCCGTTGCGCCGCCATCGTAACGTAAACCGTTGGCGCCATTATGCGCAATAACATTTAAACCGATCGTATCGACCGATGAACCGTTAAGTACGAACACTCCTTCACCGGTATTACCGAGGTTTAATACGGCGTTGGAATCCGTTCCGATAAAATTACCGGCTACAATATTCTTACGACCACTGACACTGATTCCTGAACCGACGTTGGATGAAATCACATTGGTAAAAACGTTCGAAACTGTATCCCCGATAGTGTTGCGGTCAGAATTGACATCGATTGAAACTCCGCCAGCAAGATTGGCTAATGGCGTTACGCCATCGGCGGCGACGCCAACAAAATTTCCTGACATTAAATTGGAGTCGGCATTTTGGAAGTAAATCCCGGTTAATGAATTACCGGAAATGACATTGATGCCTGATGCCGTACCGTCGCCAATTTTATTAAATTTGCCGAAAACGCCAACGCCGCTGACATTGGCAATTGCCGCATTACCGGCCGCATCAGTACCAATATAATTACCAACGATGAAATTATTATCGCCAGCTAATTCAATACCTTCGTCGGCATTACCGGAAATAATATTACGATCAAAAGGTAAAGCCCCGCCGATTTTAGTTTGCCGTGAATTGGAAATACCAATACCGTCCTGCAAATTACCAAGTGCCGTATTGCCGGCAGCGTTGATACCGACGAAATTATTCTGCACACTGCAGGTATCGGAATTTTGAAAATAAATACCGTACGTCAAATTACCGGCGATCACGTTGCCGCCGCCGGCTATCGGCGAACCGATCTGAGTATGATGTGAATTGTTCAATACGCGAATACCGGTTTCGTTAGCTATCGCGGCGTTACCACTCACGTTAGTACCGATATAATTACCTTCGATCATATTGAACTGCGAATTATCGATCAAAATACCGGCGCTGTCATTACCGGAAATAATATTCCGGTCGATAACATTGGCACCACCGACGCGCGTTCCCGGATAAGCGGTCAGCGCAACACCAATTTGCTGCACTCCGTAGTCGGCATTGCCAGTCTCGTCTGTTCCGATCATATTACCGCGGACAACCCAGAATGGCCCTGGCGCAATTCCGGCCAAACCGTTAACCGCAATCCAGTTATTCTGAATAGTAACCCATGAAATATCGCCTTGCACGCCAACCGTAGTAAAGTTTATAACGCGTGAATTCTCAAGAATACCAAAATACGCACCGAGTCCGGCATTATCAAAAAACATCGCACGCTGTGCGATTCCACGTCCATCGAATGTCAAGTTATGTAACGTTATCTTCGGAGCCCGTAAGGACATGATTGAAAATCCGGTGAAAGAACCGGATGCGGCAATATTCATTTTGATCGGGCCGCCATCAATCATCGTCAGCGAGTCAGTTACGTTCGGTAAAGGTTTGTCCACATAGATCGTGTCACCCGTCGTAAACGCCGCCGCAAAACGGATCGTATCCGGAGCTGAATTCGAATTAGCGTATCCGATCGCATAACGTAAACTTCCAATTGTACTGTCATCGGCCAGCGATGTTACCAATAATGGATTAAGTACGATTGCTGCCAGAGGCGCTGAGAACCGGGACGTGTTATGCGCGCTGTCTTGCAATGCCGTCAGATTATATCCTGCAAACAGCGGAACTTTTCTTGCCCAATTACCGGAACCGCTCGCACGGACGGTATCCAAATAAAATTGTCCCTGATTGCCGGCATCAGCATACAAATGAACCAGCGCGTTCGATGCCGCAATGCCGTGAACGGTTGAATCAATATCAATCGTCGTAATCACAGGATCCCAGACAAATCCTTGCGCCGTCGCGACATGATTGATTCCGCCGGAAGCGTTATTAAAAATTGAATTCTTGAAAACAATATTACTGTCCGCTTTCGGGCCGTTACCCTCGATTTCAATTCCGAAAGACGTATTGAATGCAATGGTATTAGCAATGATCGAATCATTGGTGGCATTACCGGAATTGGCATAAACGCGAATACCATGAATACCGTTAGGTAAAGGCGAAATGCCGTCCATCTGCGTTCCGATTTTATTGCCACGAACAACATTATCGCGGGCATCGGCAAACACCGCATACACCAGCGCACCGAAGAAATTATTACCGGAAATTAAATTGCCCCGGTTTGGACCTTCATCGCCGATAATGTTGCGGTTACCGTTTTGAACCATGACGCCGTTATTATTCTGAATTGCAACAGTACCGGTTATGTCCGTCCCTATAAAATTACCATAAACAAAATTGCCGTCAGCGCCATTGATTAAAACACCTTCCTGAGCACTGCCGGAAATAATATTTCTGCCGCCGGGCTGACCATCACCGATAAAATTGCCGGTTGCCCCACTGCCAATTAAAATTCCAAGGGAATTGCCAAAATCGGCTGTTCCAACCGGATCGACACCCACAAAATTACCCAGGATATAATTGCTATCGGAACCTATATCAGAAATAGAAATACCTTGCGAATTATTGGATGAAATAACATTCCGGTCGCCGGCGCCGTTTCCACCTATCTTATTGTGCGAAGAGCCGCCGATTATATTGATGCCAATATCATTTCCAAGCGCCGATCCGTCGAATGCCAGACCGATTTTGTTATTACGCACTTCATTGCTATCGGCATCATAAAATTCTATACCAGGCCCGGAAGCGTGTCCGGCAATCACATTGCCCCCATCGACGCCGGGCACACCGATTTGATTGCGGTAGGAATTGACGAAATAAAATCCAACCCGCGCAGTGCTGGCCAATCCAACCGCTCCTGTTATGTCCGTCCCGACATAATTACCGGCGAAAGTATTATGGTTGGAACCGCTGACAACATCAATGTTATCGGCCGCATCGCCTCCCGAGCCGTTATCGCCGATCACATTGCGGCCCGCCACTGTTCCGTCGCCGATTTGGTTGAAGGAAGATCCGTTGTCAAGGAGAAGACCCGAACCGCCACCTCCTCCAATTCGATTCGGTATTGCGGCTGTACCTGAAGCATTGAGGCCTATGAAATTGCCCGTTATGATATGATTGTGTGCATTGTCCAATACCAGACCGCCGCCAAAACTTTCGCTAGATCCATTATCGGAAATGACATTATTGCGAATAATATTCGCATAAGCATTGGTTACAAGAATTCCATGCCCTGTGTTTCCCATGGCGCTATTGCCGGTTACGTCAACGCCTATATAATTTCCAAACACAGTATTACTATCCGTATTAATTTCGATTCCACGTCCGGCATTACCTGAAATAATATTACGCCCGCTGACGGTGCCATCGCCAACAAAATTATAGTGAGCTGTCCCTCCATCGCCGCCGGTTATAGAAACGGCATTACCATTATTCGGCATTGCGGAGGTTCCCAGAGTATCCGTTCCGATAAAATTGCCGAGGATTAAATTGCCATCAGATGAACTGCCTGATGAACTGATCGCAACACCTTCCCATGAATTATTGCTAATAATATTGCGGCCGCCGGCCGTGCCATCGCCGACGCGATTATTTTTTGCTCCCGAATAAAGGCCAATTCCAACATAATTTCCCAAAGGATCGCCGTTAAGATTCAAACCGATAAAATTACCCAATACATGATTATTGCTTGCTTCTTCGATGTGAATACCTGTGCTGACATTGCCTGAAATTAAATTCCTGCCGGAAAGCGTTCCATTACCAATTTGGTTTCCCTGAGGACCGAATAAAATAAAAATTCCTTCGCTGTTTCCAAGCGAGCTTATACCGGTCGCATCGGTTCCAATAAAATTTCCTAAAACAACATTGGAATCCGTTCCAATGCCGCTCATCACAATTCCATAAAAGACATTACCGGAAATAACATTCCGGCCTGAAATCGTACCGTCTCCGATAACATTGTGATGCGCACCGTTGTCTATAAAAACACCTTGCCGGTTTGCGTAAGCCGCAACTCCGGCGATGTCCGTTCCGATGTAATTGCCGATAATTCGATTATGATGGGCATTAATACTCGAAATAGTGATAGCGATTCCCTGAATCGGATTAAAAAACTCAAACCCGCTCCAAATCAAACCTGTAATAACGTTGTGGGATGAATTGATAATCAAACCATCGACGCCGGCCGCACCGGCTATTTGAATATCCGGGATATTATCTAGATCAGTATGTCCGTCAATTACAGTATACGAGTCGGTCAATGCAGGAAGTGCACCGCTGATATTGATGGTTGACTGCGCCGGAATAGCAAAACGAATGGTATCCGGCCCTGAGTTGCCATTCGCATAATTTATGGCTTCTCTCAAAGAACCCGGCCCGCTATCGAGCGTGTGAATCACTAATAACGGATTGGG